>NZ_AXVL01000006.1:30640-165825 GCF_000482505.1 Leptotrichia trevisanii DSM 22070 | reverse complement strand
ATACTTAAAGCAGGAGTGTTCAAGACAATGTCACCGAAGAAGGATTACAACGGGGCATTACAATGGACAATCGGCGGAGATGTATTTGTAGGTATCAATGACATGAAACGTAGATACCTGGTTGTAGATGACGTATTCCAGGCAAAATCTGACTATCATTCTTACGGTGCTGCATTGAAGACAGACTTGGGATATGATGTAAGATTGAGTGAGAGAACACATTTCCGTCCATATGGAGCCTTGAAGATGGAATATGGAAGATTTAACGACATCAAGGAAGACAGAGGGGAAATGAGACTGGAAGTAAAAGGGAACGACTACTTCTCAGTTAAGCCTGAAGTTGGAATGGAATTCAAATATGTGCAACCGTTAGCGGTAAGAACAAACTTGACAGTGGGACTTACAGCAGCCTATGAGAATGAACTAGGAAAAGTTGGAGATGTGAACAACAGAGGAAGAGTAAGATACACAAGTGCTGACTGGTTCGGAATCAGAGGGGAAAAGGATGACAGAAAAGGAAATGGTAAGTTTGACTTGAACATTGGAGTTGACAACACAAGATTTGGAGTAACAGTAAATGGTGGATATGATACTAAAGGTAAGAATGTAAGAGCAGGTATTGGATTTAGAGCTATTTACTAGAACGAAGAATTGGAAAGAAAGAGAATAACTTTAACAACTAAAAATGTAACAGATGTTTGAGTTAAGGACTTGAAAAAGAAATGAAAAACAAAAAGAATGAAAGGGCAGTGGAACTTAGGTTTTGCTGTTCTTTTTTGTTTGTTATCAGTTTTTGGTTTACAGCTTATATCGGTAATTCTGCTTATACAGATTATTGCTCAATTTACAAAAATGAATTTGAAGAGTTTGTTTGAAGATTAGAAGAGATACAAAATTTAAAGAAATAAAAAAATCCGATCTACCGTTCTAACGTAATTTTTGGTTGCCTGTAAGACGTTACAGGTGGTAGTCATATTTATAAACTGTACAGAATCCGTACAAAGCGTGAGCCGTCGTGATTTTCCTGAAACAATTTATAAAGGGATAACCCCATTAAAATAGAGTAAAGCCCAAAAATTCGTTGTTAGTATCGAATAGATCAGAAATCTTATATATGATTTGATTGACTTTCATTACTTAATTATTATAACTGTTATACGAGAAAATGTCAAATATTCTTTTCTGAAAAATTTGAAAAATTTACTAAATAGGCATTATTTTCTGATTTTGTTAAAATATTTTTTTTACACAGATTTGAAATTTCTCTTGATAAGGCAGGCCTTGTCACTTCAAATCGTTTTGCTAAAGCTGAAATACTGGGTAAAAACTTAATTTTACCATTTTTAGAATTTTCCTTTATATAGCTTAATATTTTTTCTTCAATTGTTTTATTTGTAAAATTAAACCATATCCGCTTTGAAAGAAGTTGACTTTTATTTGAAATTTCAGTTATGAAATTGAGTAAAAGTCTTTTATCTGAATGAATTATATCCAAGTATTTTTCTTTATCAAAAAAAAGCAGTTTAGAATTTTCCAAAGTTATTAAATCAACAGGAAAAATATTATTTTCTCCAAATAAAAATGCAGAAGCCAGAACTTCCCCCGCCTTCATCTCACCAATAACAATTGTATCTCCGTTAAATTTCTGCATTTCCCCATAAGCAGAGCCCTTTATAATAATAATTACTTTTTCCAAAGTATCACCACGAAAAAATACAGTTTCATTTTTCTTATATTTTTCTATTTTAAAATCAATTTTTTCCAAACATTCTGAAATTTCTTCAATGGTTAATCCTTGAAATAACGAAACTTTTGTCAAAAAAATTGATAAATCTTTTATTTTCATAATATTTCTTCTCTCTATAAATAATTTTAATTTAAATCAAAATACAGTAAAATCGCTTTAAAATCAAATTCAAAAGTTATAATTATTTTACTCAACTAAAAAATATTTAATTTTAATAGTTCAATATTAAAAAAGTTTAGATATATTTTGACAACAAAATATTTTGTAAACATTATCTAAGTTTTATATTACCATTTTTGAATTTTAATTTCAATAAACAAATGAAAAAATATTTATTTTTAAATATAAAAATCTGTTGCTTTTTAAATTAAAGATGTGTAAAATATGTTTAAAATAACCGTTTACGAGAGGATTTTATGAAAAAAAATATATTATTAATTTTATTTGCTATTTTAATTTCTTTACTTGCAATAATCACGATAAATCCGAATTTTAAAGATTTTAGGAATAAATTTACTAATTTTGAAAAGATAGCAAGCACTAAAAAATCAGATACTCCCAAAAATGATAAACCCAATGAAAAAACAGAATTTACAATAATTGGCGTTGGAGATATAATGCTAGGCTCAAATTATCCTTTTGAATATCTACTTCCTAAAAATGATGCCAATATTCTTCAAAATACACAAAATATACTGAAAAATGCTGATATAACAGTGGGAAATCTGGAAGGAACTCTATTTGATAATGGCGGGACTACCAAAATCTGTAATAATCAAAATGTATGCTATGTTTTTCGTATACCTTCAAGATATGGAGCATATCTAAAACAGGCTGGATTTGACTATTTAAGCATTGCCAATAACCATAGCAATGATTTTGGGGAAATTGGAATTAAGAAAACCATGAAAAATCTTGATAATTTAGGCATAAAATATTCTGGAATTAAAGATATTGCTGAAAGTGCTATTTTAGAAAAAGATGGAAAAAAATTTGGATTTATTTCATTTTCTCCAAATTCAGCTACTGTAAAATTAAATGACTATAATTATGCAAAAAAACTTATTTCTGAATTAAAATCAAAAGTTGATATTGTAATTGTTATGTTTCACGGTGGAGCCGAAGGTGCTAATGCTGAACACATTACTAAAAGACATGAAATTTTTCATGGCGAAGATAGAGGAAATGTTTATGAGTTTGCCCATTTTGCCATAGACAATGGAGCAGACATAATCTTTGGACAAGGCCCTCATGTCACAAGAGCAGTTGAGCTTTATAAAAATAAATTTATCTCTTATAGTGCAGGAAACTTTGCAACTTTTGGAAAGATTAATATTTCAGGTTCTATGGGACTTGCTCCAATTTTTAAGATTAAAATAGACAGCAATGGAAATTTTATATCTGGAGAAATTATCCCTATAAGACAGACTTATGAAAGTTTAGGCCCTTTTATAGATTCAGAAAAGTCAGTCATCAAAAAGATAATTTCCTTGAATAAATCTGATTTTCCAAATGGAAATGGACTTTCTATCACTGCTGATGGAAAAATTACCAAGATTAATAATCTAAATTAAAAATTTTTTATTTTATTTTTCACAAATTTAAAGAATATAGCTAGAAATCAGAATAAAAGCATCCTGATTTTACTTTCTTTTTAGTCTAATAATTTCCCTCTCATTTTCATCCATTCTATTCCCCAGTTTTTCATTTTCCCGCTCTAACCTTTCCAACTTTTTCTTCTTTTCAATTTCCTCATCCTTAATATTCCTTCGTTCCACAATCACATTATTCCCAATTTTATCATCAGGATTCCCAATAATTTCCATTCCCTCTCCAATATCCATTCCAAAAATTTCAATCTTCTCTCCGTTATTCATCCCAATAAACACTTCCTTTTCTTTAACCAAATTATTTTTATCAATCAAATAAATATAGCTTTTTTGATTTTTAAAAATAACAGCCTTTTTTGGAACAGCCATAACATTCTCTTTTTTCCTATAAACTACACGAATATCCACTTGCTCATTAAAAAACAAATCCTTAAATAAAGTTGTCAAAAACTCAAACACATTCATATCCCCAATTTTATTAATCTTAAATAATTCTGCTTCAATAAGCTTTTTTTCAGAAAATAAATCCGAGTTCTCTTTTTTCTTATCCTTATCTTGCAACATTTCCTTATTTTTATCATTTTTCATTTCAATTAATTCTTCAAGTGTTTTTTCTTCTCCGATTTTTTTATTTTTCCTCCTGAAAATAGTAATGTCAGCAATATTTCCAATATTCAGATTTTTAACTTTCTCACTTTTCACACTTTCACTAACTATTTTTAAATCTTCCCTTTTGGCAAGAATCAAAATAGGCTCATTTTTGTTTGTAATTCCACCTTTTACTGCATTAATTTTCACAATGTAAGCATCAAATGGACTTCTTACACTTCTCTGAACCAATCTTGTATTTCTCATTTCATCTTTAATTTCAATTTCCAATCCTGATATTTCTCCACGTAATTCCTGAATTTTCTGACTAACATCAGATCCCAATTCCTTTTGTTTTTCCAAATTTCGTAATTCCCGATTTTTAATCACTAATAACGTACGTTTTTCATTCAATCCATTTTTCTGATAATCACTAAATTTTACTATTACATCGCCCTTTTTTACAAAATCTCCAGCCTTGTAGTAAACATCATCAACGGATAAATTCACATCCAGTCCAATTTTAGTAACATTATTTGCAACAACAGTTCCTTTGATATTCACAAAAAGTTCAAGATTTTCACGTGTTATTTTTTCAATAACATATTTCTGATTAACTTTCGGAGTACAGAATTTTATCATAAAAAGAATAATAAAAATAAAAATTGCGGGCATTATCCAAATTATTTCATCTTTTTTTCTCAATATTCTCTTCCTTTTTTAGTGGTTTCCGTCAAAATAGGAATTTTCACTTAAATTATCTTCATAAGGGAAATATTCCTTTCGTCCAAGATAAAGCTGATCTGATTTTCTTTGGATTGGAACGACAAAAAATCCCCAGTTGTTCAAATCAGTATAAATAAAAAATCTTATTGTGCTGTTTTGAATTGTGTCGGTGTCATTTTGAGAAATGATATTTGTAAACTCAGGCAAAATTTCCTGTGCGTCCATTTCTTCATAATCATCTTCATTTTTATAAATAAGCTCTTTCTTTAATTCCCCTTCAGCGTTGTAAACATAAATTTTCAGCTCTTCCGCTGAACTTTTCTTATCAATCTGTCCAATCAGAATATCAGCCTTTCGTGAAGTCTGTATCATTTCCACTTTTTCCCCATCGTATTTTTCCACCCACACAGAATACGGCACAAGTGGCACTTCATTCACAATTTCCACATCTATATGCCCAAAACGCTTATAATCCAGATATTTTATAGCTCCGTCCAAACAGTTCAGTTTCAGCTCGTAATCATCACGATGGCTCAGTTCCTTGTATTCAATCATCTTTCCTGGAACAAATTCCTTTAGAACTTCCTGAAATGTACTGATTTTCGTTGACTGTCCGCTCAATTTTATTAATGAATATTCAAAAAGCAACCCTTCCTTGTAATACGTATTCAAAAATTTTCTGAGCATTCCGTAAATATCAGCTTTTACGATTTTTTCAATTTCCTTTATCGTAAAAATATGTCTTGGGTAATCTGTTATTGTGGTAAATATTCCATTTTCATAAGTATGAATTTTCCAGCTTTTTAACTGCGTTATATGAATATCATTCCGTTTTTCATAATTTCTGGGTACATCAAAACGTGTTCGCAGTCTTCCATCGGATGTAAAAAATTCTTTTTTAAGATTTTCAGCTGCTTCCCATAACATATAAAAGTTATTCCGTATTTTCTGATACTCCTCACTCATTTTATTCTCAAACTGCGAATATTTTGTGGGAATTACATTTTCATACTTTTCATATTCCAAATTCATATTTTCAAAAATCTTCTCAACACCGCTGTCATCAATTACCTTGTAAATCATATCATTGTCATATTTTATCAAATCATTAATAGAAACGACCCTATTTTCAGAATATCTTGCCCCAAGCACAATTTTTAAAAACTGCATAATCCTGTAAGTCAAGTCATTTCCACCAAAATTCTCATCCCCGTTTTCAAAGCTCGTCCTTATATCTAGATAATACGAAATCCTGTCCTTGCTAATCACATATTTACAAGCCGCCAAATCCGTCGTCCCGCCACCACAGTCAATAATTAATGCACTATATTCTTCGTTCTCCTTATATCTCCCCTTCCTTATCTGTATCTCAATTGTATTATACAGCACCGCAATTGCTTCATCCATAGCATTTTCACGAATAATTTCATATTCATAATTTTTCTCGCTTGAAATTATATTTTTTTCAGAAATTTCAGAATTCTGATGTTTATTAAATTTATTTTCCACCATGAAAATTTCCTGAAACATCGTCAAAAACTGCTCCTTCAATTTTACAGGACTGGAAGCGTGAATTTTTTTAAATTTGCATTTAAACATATATTCTGCACGATTCACAACATATTTTAAGTACGCCTTTATTATATCCTTTCTTTTTACATACAAAATATTTCCAAACTCATCATTAATTTTCTCAAGTTTATTATGCTCATGAACCCACCTTTTCAAGCTATAAAAAATCGAGCCATTGACAATATAGTCATTTCTCTCCAACTTTCTTACCACATCGTACCCAAATGAATACTTAATATTATTAGCATCACTGCAATCATCAACATAAACCAACGTCGGAAAAATCTCACGGTAATGCCTCTCCCCGTCATCAAATTTTACATAATTTATCGCATCTATTACGACATTTCCATTCAAAATATCATTAGTAGGTAAATCCTTCACATAATTTCTATCCAGATATGCTCCAAGAGCTGTATTTACTGTTCCAAAATCAATACAAAGTGGCGTATTCGTAGTTTCCAGATTTTTCACAATAAAATTTTCAATTTCAACTTTGTAATAATCCATCTGGTACGGATAAAGCGGTGTCATTTCATCTTCCTTCAAATTATAAAACTTATGAATAAATTTCAAGTCATTTTCTTTAAAGAACAAAAATGAAAATTTATTATTTCTCAGCGTTTCGACTCTAAAAAATTCCTTTTTACTAATCAGAAAATACTTATTTCTGCTATTCAAATCCTTTTCCAGCTGGAAAATCCCACACAGGTAATTATTCGCATTTATAAGAAAAACATTTGCACTGCTCACATTTTCAGGAATCTCAATTTTATAATTGTCCTCCCTCATCAAATCAAGTTCCTTATACAAAATAATCTTGTGAGGCACCCGTATCTTATTCTCATGATGAATCCTCTCGCCAAGTTTATTATCAAAAAGTTCTTGAACATTCACAAGCCCATTTTTATTATACTTGTCAATACAGTAACTTGCCTTGACTCCCCTGTATTTCATCAAAAGTGCAATAAGCTCTTCTCTCGTAGGCGTTTCCACATGTACATTTACCAAATGTTCCTCGATTGCAATTTGATACATCTCATAGTAAGATTTTCTTCGCAATTCCTCTTCATAAAATAATCTCATATTTTTACCTTTTCCCCTTTACTATTTTCAAGTATTATAACGATTTTATTAAAATTCAAGATTTACTTGTTTTTGATTTTATCGTGATTTATCTAATAGTTTCCTGAATAACAAACAATTCTTTACCTTTGTTAAACAATATTTACTTTAAATTTAAACGGTTATCAAGCATATCTAATGCTAACCCAAATTTAAAAAACAGAAATTATATTTTGTTGCATAAAAAAAAATTATACTATACTCTAACCTGTTTAAAATTAAACTACTAAAAATTATATGAATTTAGAGTTTGAGTAAAATAGTCATGACTTTTGAGTTCGGTTTTAAAGAAGTTTTACTATAATTCTATTATTTTAATGGCAAATAGTATAATTTATAAAATCTAAAAATATTAAAAATATTTAGCTTTGCATAAAAATTTTTCGCAATTTTTCAATCATTTCCCTAACACTTCCAAACCTTTTCTGCCTATCAAACTCTAGCCCCTTTTTTATAACTTCTTCCACTTCCTTAAATTTCTCAATCTTCTCAAATCTCAAAATAACCTCTCTATCAAACTCCAGTTCAGCCTTATAAAACCTATTAATCGCCCCATCCACTTTCACTCCACAAAGCATAAAATATAAAAGTGCCGCAAGTGAATAAACATCTGTTCTTTCATCAATCTCTACTTTTTCTGAATAAATCTCAATCGGCGAATATCCTTCCGAAACCTTAACAAACTCAACTTTTTCCTTCTTTTTTAAGCTCGCTCCAAAATCAATAATCCTGATATTTCCCTTAATATCAATCAAAATATTTGAAGGCTTCAAATCACAATGAATAATGCCCTTTTTATGAATTTTACAAACTACTTCGGCAATTTTAAAAAATATTTCCAAAATATGATTTATCCTCACTTTTCCATTTTTTATCCGATTTTCCAAAATATATTTTTTCAAGGTAACTCCACGAAAATATTCAGTAACAATATAATTTGTCCCATTTTCACTAAAAAAATCCACAAGTTTAACAACATCATTCACAAATCTCTGTTTCCTCCTTTTAGATTTTTTCAAAAATTTCTCCAAAATACATTTTTCTTTCCAAAAACATTCTTTCAGCTGTTCAAAATCTTTCTTATACTTTTTCGTAAAAACCTCTTTTTCATTTCTCATAACAATTTTCGAAGGATAGCATTCCTTAATAATTACTTTTTCCCCTTGTCTGTCTTCACACAGGTAAATATTGGAAAAATCACTTTTAGCTACATAATTTAAAATTTTATATTTCCCATTCAATATTGTTCCCTTTGATAAAAAATCCATCCTAATTTTTCCTTTAAATTCTTAATTTCAAATAAACTATAATTTTAAACTTTCTCAAAATCATTTCGCCCAAGAACTTCCCAATTTTGCTCAATTTCCTTTTCAAGTTGTGAAATTCCATTACTTTTTACCTTATAATTTTTTTTAAAATTTTTATTATCTGTATTCAGATTTTTTCTATTATATTTTTTATTTTTAGAAAATTTCTTTTTTATTCTTGAATTATTTAATTTTTTACCTCTCTTCTCTTTAGTTTCTATAATATTTTGAGTAATTTCCAAATTTTTCACATCTTTATTTTCTATTTTTTTATTCCCTGTTTCCACATTTTGATTTTCAACCGCATTTTCATTTCCAGCAGTTTTCATAACTTCAACTTTAACATTTGCCAAATTTCCCTGCTCAATTTTATTCTTTTCTATTTCTGCTTTTACATATAAATTATTTTCCAATAAATTTGATTTTTCACTAATCTTCTTAGTCATTACATTTTTGACATTTTCGTTTTTCCTGTTTTCAAAATTACCTTTTTGAATATTTTTTCCCACAGAAACAAGCATAAATGCAAACATTGCCGATAAAAATATATACTTTACAGCCATTTCACGCTTTTGATTTTTCTTGCTAACTTCACTTTCTAATAATTCATAATTCTTTTCCATTTCAATATCTTCAACAAAAATCGACAAAAATGGTATCACTTTACCCAATTTTTTCTCAGCAAGTTTTATCTGTTCGCTTAAACTTTGCTCAATATTTTCTTTACTTTTCTTGTCAACATATACTTCCTCAATTTCATTCTCATTAATAATCTTCCAGAATTCAGGACTCCCAACCAGCAAATAATCATGTTTTTTAAGTCTTATTTTTTTGACTTGCTCACCACTTATCTTTTCCACAATTTTATTTTTCCTATACAGAACAAATTTCGTTTTTCCCATATTTCCTACAATCATATTATTTTTTTCAATAATAATAACAATTTGTGAATAAAAATTTTTTAAATCAAAATCTTTTTCAGCTTTATGAAATTTATATAATTTTGTTTTCTCAAAAACCACTTTATCAATGGAAGATTGTATTATCTGTTCTATATTTTCTAGCGAAAATTCATTATTTTCCAAATATTTTTCAATAATTTTATGAACTCCAATTTTTGCTAAATTTATCTTATCAATTTTCTTGTTTTCAACATTACTATTTTCAAATTTTTGAGATATTTCTGACTTTTCCTGCATTTTTTCATCTATCTTTTCATTAAAGGCAGCAATACACCATATTCCTTTGCTTCCATTCGGAATGTATGCCGAATAAGAGCTTTTTTCCGTAATTTGTGCATATTCCTTAAAAAAGAAAGTATTTAACTTTATATTTTTTACCATCTTTCCTCCTTTCTTTTAAAAAATTTTCCAAAACTGCCACCATTTTTTATTCGCCTTTTTCTCAGCCTTTTTCAGTTTTTTTTCAATTTCCCCTATTTCATTTTGCTTAGTGCTGCTTTTTTCCAGCTTTTCCTTCGCCTGCGTAAATTTTTCCACAGCTTCCTTCCATTTTTTATTCTTAAAATCATCTTCTGCTTTTTTCTTCAATAAATATCCCTCATTTTTTTCAATTTTTTTATTCAAATCCTCAATTTTGGACATCTGATTTCCAAAATTTCCATCTGTATTCACCTCTTCCAGAAGTTTCTTCGCTTCTTCATATTTTGAAATACTTTCTTCAAATCTTTCATTTATAGCCAGCTGATCAGCCTGCGTTTCCAGATTTGACGCATTTTCCATTTTCCTTGTTATTTCTTCACGTCTTTGCCGCTCCCGCTCCAGTTCTTCCTGCTGTGCCCTGATTTCAGCTTCTTTTATTTGCAGTTGCTGCTGCATTTGGATTTCCTGCTGCCTTAACCTTTCCGAATATTCCATTTCCTGCGTTTTTAATTTTTCAGCATTCTGGCTTTCAAATTTAATAAATTCCTGTGCCTGGCTTATGTATTTGTCCACGGCATTTGCATTATTTGTATCTTTCATCTTCTGATAAATATTTTTAGCCTGCGTTAGAATATTTATTGCTTGTGCCGGATTATTAGCAGTTATTTGCGAAAGTCCTTCCTGAACAAGATTATTGGCAGTCTGCAAATCAGCGTTTTGCTGGGAATTAAGTTCCTGTATCTTATTGTCAATTTCTCCCACTTTCACAGTATCTCCAAGTGTCTGATACATCTGTCGTGCCTGATAATATGCCTCTTTTGAAGAATTAATATTGCTTTGTGCCAGCGAATCCCCTTTATTTTCAGCAAGCATTGCCCCATTATATGCTGTTTTTTCCTTATCCGTTATTTCCTCCAGCTTTTTCTCAACTTGCGAAACATAATCTGCCCTTCCATTTTCCAAATACATATCAGCCGCATTTTTATAACTAACCTTTGCTAAATTGTAGCTTCCTTCATTAACCGCCGTATCTCCAGCCGTTTCCAAAGCCTTAGCTTCCTTTAATTTCACAGTTGAATTTATCCGTGAATCCAATGTAGTTAAAATCTCTTCCGTGTTCAGTTCATCCCGTTTATAACTGTTGTCATTCAGGTTATACTTAGCCTGCTGATATTTTACGTTCGCTTCGTCATAATTCCCGCTGTTAAACAGCTCATTTCCCTCATTAATATCTGAAAATGCCTTTTTAATCTTCTCAGTTTCTCCAATTTTCTTATTTATTTCATCAATTTTCTTACTTGCATCAGCTCTCTTTTTCTCAGCATTTGTAAGAAATCCTATTATTCCCCTGCTTTTTGGCTTTAATTTTTCATATTCTCCAATTTCAAGTTTCAAATTATCAATTGAATTATTAAAATTTTTCTTTAAAATCTCTTCATCCGCCAACTTTTCATACTGCGTTGCCGCCTGCAAAATACCGTTTCGCCTTTTCACATTCCAAATTACAACAAACAAAATAATTACAACAATAATCAGCATTACAAGTATTATTTTTTTAATAAATTTCCTTTTGTCCTTTTCCATCGGCTCTGGACTTGCTACAGCACCCACTTCTACCTGTGCAATCGTATAATTTTCAATATTATCCCTAAGCGAAGCAAGTATCCGTTTTTCCAATGAATTTAACCATTGCTTCTTATCCTCAAATCTGGATAAGTCGTTTTCCATATCATGCTCATCAATATTTTCCCAGAATCCTACAGTCGTCAAGCAAAAAACATCTTTTTCCATAAGTTCCACAGGTTTTTTTATAATATTTGGCTTAATTTTCCCAAAATCCCCAATTGCCTGCAGCAAATCATTTCTTTGCCTGTGAAATCTCATATCCGATATATTCAATGCCTCTTCGTCCACCAAAAGCTGTGCTATCGTGTCATCTCTGCTTTGAGAAATGATATATCCGCCTCTAATATGATAAAACCTTGTATTTCCGATATTTCCATATAAAATTGAATTATAATTGCTTATAACGATTAAAAGGGAAGTGTGCATAAGAGAATATTTCTGAGTTTCTTCCTGCTTTTCCTTAACTTTCAGATTGACATAATCCATCATTTCCTTTATTACATCATAGTTAAATCGTGGACGTAGCATAAAATATTCAATCGCAGATTCTACCGCAATCTTTGCCGCAACTTTTGCCCCTTCTTCCTCATCAAATCCATCCGCCACAGCCCAAATCGCATAATTATCCAGCAAAACATACCCAAAATAATCATTATTTTCAGCCTTTGTCCCAGCCTCGCTCAAAAATTCCGTAATAAATTTTGCCTCATCTTTCCTCATTTCTCAATTTCTCCCTCTATTTTTTATTAATTCAACTTTATAAAATATATTTTTATACTATTCCCCATTAAAAAGGTTAATATCTAATAAATTTTGAATTGTATTCTATTTTCTAATAAGATTTAGTATTAGATTATTTTGTTTAATAACAGTTTTTTCTATTTTATATTATATTTTTTCTTTTATTTTCGTAGGATTGCTCATCGCCGCAAATCCTACCACTTATGGCTAGTCTACGACATTTTTCTGCACTGACAAAAAACTCGCTATGCTCAGACAGTTTTGCCAGCACATAAAAATGCTCCGACGGATTAATTTATACTCAATCCTGTTTAAAAAATAAAAATTATATCTTAAATCATTTGAAAATATTGGATTTAGTATAAATTTATTAAATTTCTTCATAATCTTCGATTTTTACTTCTAAATCATTATTTTTATTCTGAAAATTCGTATTTTTCACAATTTTTTCATCATTTAAATTTTCATATTTCCTTTTCACACTTTCCTCTCTCGACTTTTCCTTTTCCCAGTCAAAATAATCTCCGCACAGATTCACAAATACAAACTTACTTTCCCCCATTTCCACTACTGAATAAGCTCGTAATTCTACTGTGTTGTAAACTGCTTCTCCATTTAAATAAATAAGTCCATTGGAATCTCCAGGAGTTAGCATAAATTTTCTCTGTTTGGGATTATAACTTATTGAACAATGGTTTTTTCTAGAAATCATGGTATCTCCTAAAATTTGTATATCCATATTTTCTCCACGCCCAACAAAGTTGCGTTCACTCACAATCCTGTAGTCTTTTCCCTTATCATGCCCCTCAATGCACGTAAGCCAGCCCACGACTGGATCTACAGTGCTGTCTTTAGACCAATAGGCTGTTGTTCTGTCCTCATCTTTCATTTCTTCAACTAGATTAATTTTATCATCCAAGTTTTCCGTTTCCAGTCCTTCAGATTTACAGTAGGGGCATAAGCTGTATCTTGAAACATCGTATATATGCCCATTTTTACATCTATCCAATTTCATTTTAAAATTTTCCTTTCTTTTTTCATTTTATAAATTTATAGATTTATTTTAATAGTATTTTTGTAGTCGCCAAATAAATTATGTCTCCAGATTCGACTTTTACTGGGATATTTTTTTTCAGTTTTATTTTCCGTTTATCAATATTTCGCTCAATTCCACTTCCATTTTGTGAGCCTAAATCTTCATAATACCAGATTCCGTTGACACGATTTAAGATTCCGTGAGCCCTGCTGACTAAATTTGAGTAAATTCCTTCGCTCACATCTATATCCACCCTGTTTCTTGGTGATTGCTTCCCAATGAGAAGTGATGTTGCCCTCCCAATTTTCCAAATTTTCATATCATAGTCTTCTGAATCCTTCAAAAATATATGCTCAATCTGATTTTTCACCAAATCCTCTATTTCCTTTACCCTCTCTAAAAACACATTATGCTCCTTTTCCCTCTCATTCTTTATATTTTTGATTTCCTCCTCAACTTCCACCTTTTCAAAAAATCTTTCCACAATGAGCAGGTAAAGTGTAACTCCGATATAAATAAAAATCGAAAAATAAAGGCTTTTTGTAGAATATCCTGAAAGATGGACAAAAATGAATGTAAATATTAAAACTATCATTATCAAAATATTTTTTATATTTAAAAATTTGTAACTTTTTTGATTTTTTGCATTCAATTTCCGTTTTTCATATTTTTTAATTCCTTTATCCACACTAATTTTATTTTTTTCATCGTTAATTTTTCCATTTTCTCTATTTTTTCCAAGTCGTGCCACACTTCTAAGTCGTTCCAACCTGTAAATGCTTCCACGCCCAAATGGACGCTTAAAAATATTTCTCCAATTTGTAAAACTTCTTCTGATTCCCCACAACATTTCTAATTTCCCCTTCTTACTTTTTCTCTTTCATATCAAAAAAACTCTCAAACCTGCTTTTCACACTTTCCTTCTCAGATTTTGCTTTATTCTTCCTCATTTTATCTAGCCCAAAACTGTTTTCAAACATTCCTTTCATTTCAGCTGCACTCTTAAAAAATTCTTTTCCAAAAGTAAAATTATTTTGAGAAGATTTACTTTTAAAATTTTCCTTATTATTTTTATTTTTTGGCTGATTGTTCCCATTTTTCCTTTTACAATCATACTCTTTTCTTTTTTTCTCATTTGAAAGAACTTCATAAGCCTCCGTTATTTCTCGAAATTTTTTTGCAGCTTTTTCATCTCCTGCATTTCTGTCAGGATGATATTTCATTGCCAATTTTCTATATTTCTTTTTTATTTCGGAAATATCCGTATTTTCAGGCACTTCCAGTATTTTGTAATAATCCATTTTCCTTCCTTTTTTGTTAATCTTATTTTAATTTTAACTTATAATACTATATTTTTATATTTTTGTCAATTATTTTTTAATTTATTTTTAAAATTATCTATAAAAATTAAATCCAAAATCTCACAAAAAAAACATATAATTTACATAATTTTGACAAAATTAAATGATACTATATATTTGTCAAGAGAAAAATCAAATTAGAAAATCTAGTTTGAAAAAAAGCAGAAAACATTAATTTACTGTCCGATTTAAAATTATGAAAAGCAGTCAATGTCATTTAGTGGCTGCTATTTTTGTTCATTTAGAGAAACCAATTTTTAACAGAATTTTAGGATGCTTTATAAAAAAGTTCTTGAAATTATAAAAAAAAAATGATAATATATATTGCTAAAATGGGTTTAAAAAATTCCAGAATTAAAATTTTTATTGGTCAATACAATTAACCGCTTTAAAGAAAATCAAAATACAACTTACTAATTTACGCAATTTATGATTTGAAAGCTGTTTAAGTATATAGGAAACTGCAAAATGATTTTTTGGGCAGTATAAATATATGCTGAAAGGAGGTAGTCGATGAAGAAAAAGTTAAAAAATAACAGTTTTTTAATTCCATCTTTTTTAGCGGGTGTAACAGGATTAGGTTATGAAAAAACCATACATTCTACAAACAATGATTCATCAGTTCAAACTTCAAGTTTTATAGATTCTAAAAATATAAAAAAATTAAATTCAGAAAACAAGTTTAATTTTTCCAAAAATGATGAAATTTTTGATATTATAAAAAATAATTTAAAAAATGAAACAGAATTTAAAGTTGATTTTGGCTATACTGACGGATTTCGCAAAAGCAAGGTTAATAACAATCTTTACAATCAGGAAGCTGCTGATACGTCTGATTTAGAAAATTCTCAATCTGAAGCGACAATTCCCTATGTCATAATCAACCCTGCAAACGGGCCATCTGACAAAGCCGATTACAGCTACATTGTTCAAATGAAAAAAAATAAGGAACTAGGAATTAGAAATCTTGGATATGTAACTACAAATGAATATACAAAAAGTATAAAAAAAATATATTCTGAAATTGATAAATACATACAGTTATATGGTTCTGACAATATTTCAGGTATTTTTTTTGATGAGATTTCATCAGGGAAAAATCCTTTAGAAGTTGAATATATGGCACAATTATACAGTTATGTCAAAACAAAATATCCGGAGTCAATCGTTGTTGCCAATCCCGGTGGAACCATCACAGATGAAATGTCAAAATATTCTGATTTATGGCTAACAAGCGAATTATCCGCTGATAACTATATTAATCATTGGACACCAAGAAGTTACAACTTTGAGAACAATCCTGAAAATGCAAATCGTATCGTTCATGTTATTCATTCTGCAACTCCTGATCAGTATGAAACACTTTTAAAGCTGTCAAAGGAGCGTAATGCAGGTTTTTTAATGATAACAACGGATGTTCCAAACGTTCCCTACGAAGATTTGCCACAAAATTTTGAAAATCTGATATTATCAATAAATAGCTCGACATCACACATCCTTTCAAATATTAATGACGATTTGAATAGGAACTCAAAACTTGAGCCAGAAATATTAGAATCAGAAATTTCCGATGTGAAAACATCCATATTAACTGAAAATATAATGGAAAATAATAAAACTGACTCTTATCAGTTTAATTCATCTCAAAAATACAGTATTTCAGGAAATTTATATATTTCGAGTATTGATTTGTGGGAACTTTTAAATAGTCATTATAAAAGTAATTTGAAAAATAATTCAAAAGATAGACTTGATAATGATTTTGACTTTGGATTTGATATTTTAAATGAATTTGTTGCTGAGATGTCGTATAAAATAAAAGATAGATTTGGTAATTTTAAAATTGATTTAAGAAGAAAATGGAATGTTTTAATATTATAAAAAAATCAAGCTGTATCATTTATACGAAACAGCTTTTTTTAGTATATTTAAAATTTTAATATTTTTTTCTTGAATTTACTTCGTTTATAAACTTTTTAAATAATTTTTGAGCTGCCTCATCATTTACTGCCATCATTTCAGGATGCCATTGCACACCAATAACAAACGTATCGTCTGAAATATTTTCAATTGCTTCAATTGCTCCATCTGCACTTTTGGCTGTTACAACGAATCCTGGTGCTAACTGGTTTACAATTTGGTGATGGTAACTGTTTATAAATCCCACACCTTCAGGATAAATATCAGTCAGGAAACTATTACTTGCAACATTAATTGAGTGGGTAGGTGTGTGTGATCTGGCTTTTTGAAAATGCTTGATTGCAATATTTTCATTGTAGGACAAATCCTGATAAAGTGAGCCACCACATTCGACATTTATTATCTGCATTCCACGGCAAATTCCGAGGATAGGCTTTTTATAAGCCATTGCAAAACGGATTAATAATGAGTCAAATTTATCCCTTTCAGGAAATATTTCTCCCAGTTTTTCCTTTGGCTCTTCCCCGTATAATAGCGGAAATACATCAGCTCCTCCCGTCAAAACAATACCATCAACATTTTTTACAAATTCCTCAATAATTTCCTCATGTTCATTTAAAGGCAGCAAATGTGGCACACCTCCAGCATTTATCACAGCATTTATATATGAAATATCCACATAAGCTCTTTTATAGCCAGCAAAAAGCCCTTTTTCCAATTCAAATACATTGCTCGAAATTCCGATAATAGGTTTTTTCATATGATCCTCCAACTTATAAAAATTTATATATCGTACTCAAATTCCTTTAATATCAAATTGATAAGATTAAATAATTTTGGAATATTCCGTAGAATAACCATAACTTTTGAGTTTAATATGAAAGTGATTTAACCATATAAGATTTAATCATATATTTTTTTATTAGTCAAATATTTTATTTTTATTTTGCTGTTGCATTTTCAGTAGTTCACAAATCATAGTAAAAATGTTATAATATCAAACAGTAATGAAAAAGGGTGAGAACATTGAATATTACTTTATATAGAAAATATCGGCCTCAGAATTTTGATGAAATTGCTGGACAGGAATTTGTGCTACGGGCGATAAAAAACTCCTTGAGGGAAAATAAGCTGTCGCATGCGTACTTGTTTACAGGGCCACGTGGAGTTGGTAAAACAACTATTGCTAGACTGATTGCAAAAGGCGTAAACTGTCTGAGCAGTAAGGATGTGACAGATAATCCCTGCGGAGAATGTGAAAACTGCCGTGAAATTTCTCAAGGGATTTCTATGGATATGATTGAAATTGATGCGGCTTCCAATCGTGGAATTGATGAAATTCGTGAGCTGAAGGAGAAAATAAATTATCAGCCTGTAAAGGGAAGAAAAAAAATATACATAATTGACGAGGTTCATATGCTTACAAAAGAGGCCTTTAATGCACTTTTGAAAACACTGGAAGAACCGCCTGCACACGTGATATTTATTCTTGCGACTACCGAAATTGACAAAATTCCGGATACAGTTATTTCCAGATGTCAGCGGTATGATTTTTTGCCAATTGATAAGAAAGATATAAAAAAATTGCTGAAAAATGTGGCTGAAAAGGAAAGCATTACGATTGATGACGCAAGTCTGGACTTGATTTATAGAAAGTCAGAAGGAAGTGCAAGGGACAGCTTTTCCATCTTTGAGCAAGTTGTGTCAAACTTTAATAATGAAGAAATTGATATTGCAAAGGCTCAAAAGGCTTTGGGAGTGGTGCCTGACGTTATTTTGGAGGAATTTTTAAATCTGGTAAAGGAAAGCAATAAGGAAAAATTGGTTGAGTTTATTGATAAAATCTGGGAAGATGGACTTATAATCGAAACTTTTTTAAAGGATTTTTCCTATTATCTGAAAGAGCAGTTCAAGAAAAAGGCTGATTTGCCGGTAAATTTTTTGCTGGATACGATAAGTGCGATTTTTTTTACATTAAACGAATTTAAGTATGAAGAGGATAAAAGGCTACTTGGTTATGTGCTTATCCACGAACTTTACAAAAATCAGGGAAAAAAATCAAATGAAAATAAAATTTCAGAAAGTGGAAATTCTGGTAGAAACACAGCTACTATTGACAAAAATTATATGAAAAAAATGTCAAACAGCATTTATGAAAAAGTATTGAGCCAAGTTACAAAAAATGTTAATATTATAAGCCCAAAAGCCAGCATTACCCAAATTGCTGAACCTGAAAATAGTGAGAAAACTGAAAAAATTGTAAAAGATTACGATATTTCGATTTTTTATGATAACTGGAAAAAAGTTTTGACTGGAATAAAAAAGGAAAGTGTTATGCTGGGGGCATTGGCGATTGAAAGCCGTCCAGATAGGGTGGAAAATGGAGTTTTATACATAAAATTCCCAAAAGATCATAAATTTCACAGCGAGCAAATTTTACTGCCGGAGAAAAAACCAAAAATTGAAAAAGTTATTAATCAGATTTGTAATTCGGATATTACAATACAGACTTTTCTCGAAAGTGAAGATTCCCAAAATGAAGAGGATAAATTTTTGCAAAATGCAGTCAAGTTTTTTGATGGAGAAATTTTAGAAAAAAAATAATGTTAAAATATTGAACAAAATTTTTAAACGAAGAAAGGATGATAAATATGAAGATTAAAGTAATTTTGAAGGAAACTATAAAAGGTGTCGGGAAAAAAGATGAAATTGTGGAAGTAAAAGACGGATATGCAAATAACTTTTTATTAAATAAAAATAAGGCAATACTTGCGACTCCTGAAAACATTAATAAATTGAAGGCAAAAAATGAAAAAATTCAAAAAAATCATGATAAAGACGTGAAAAATGCAAATGAACTAAAAGAATTTTTGGTTGGAAAGGAAATTGTATTAAAAGTGAAGGCCGGGGAAAATAATAAAGTGTTTGGTTCAATTGGGGCAAAGGAAATTGTGGAAGCGTTAAAAGAGCAATTGAATGTGGATATTGATAAAAAGAAAGTTTCTGCTAACTCAAAAGTTAAAGAAATTGGACTGCATAATGTGGAGTTAAAACTTCATTCTGAAGTTAAGGCAAATTTGAAAGTTAGAGTTGAAGCTAAATAATTTAAACTTAAAATCAAACTGTATGCAAAATATACTTAATATTATTTAATATTGAATATTGAGCTGCTAAAATTAAATATTTTGGGAGTTTTTTATGAAATAGTCATAATTTTTACGTTTGGTTTTAAAATGTAATTATTTAATAGAATATAGAAAGTGAGAAATTTAAAAAATGGGATTATATGATTTGGAAGAAGAGGAAAACAGCAAACCCTTCAGTATTGAGGCTGAGGAGGCGCTGCTTGGCTCTGTCTTTATAAATCCTAACGTTATTGGAGATGTTATTGATATTATAACATCTGAGGACTTTTACAAAAATAATTATAAGCTGATTTTTTCTGAGATGGTAAAGGCTTATAATGTCGGGAAAATAATTGATGTGCTTTTAATTATTGAATCGCTGAAAAAGCAGGAACTGATGGAAGAAGTCGGTGGCGAGGACATCATTTACGATTTGACAGAAGTTGTGCCGACTGCGGCAAACGCCATGAATTATGCACAAATTATAAAGGATAAGTCTGTTCAGCGACAATTAATAGGTATTGGGGAAAAAATTGTCAAAATGGCCATGCGTGGTTACGAAGAAATTGATACAATGCTGGATAAATCTGAAAGTATGATTTTTAAAATTGCTGAATCCAAGCAGAAAAAGGATATTGTTCCTTTATTTGAGCTAGTTCAAAGTAAAGTTACACAAATGGACAACTATAGTGAGAGTAAAGGGAAGATAACAGGCATTTCCTCGGGATTTGACAGATATGACAGCATAACGAGCGGATTTCATGGTTCAGACTTGTTAATTCTGGCGGCACGTCCAGCCATGGGGAAAACGGCCTTTGCCCTAAATCTTGCAATTAACGTGGCACGACAGGGGAAAGGTGTGCTCATATACAGTCTGGAAATGGGGAATGAACAGCTGTTTGACAGGCTTGTGGCAAGTGAGGCAAAAATACGGTTAAAGGCTTTGAAAGACAGTACGATGTCGCCGGAGGAACTTGTAAATCTTGGAAATGGACTGGGGCGGCTTTCTGAAATGCCAATTTATATTTCAGATTCTTCAAGTGTAACAATGCTGGAAATAAAGGCTACAGCACGGCGACTAAAAGCCGAGGGTAAACTGGACTTTATGTTAATTGACTACTTGCAGCTAATCAGCCCGTCAGAAAATTCAAGAAAGAGTCGGGAACAGGAAATATCGGAAATTTCACGTTCATTAAAAATATTGGCAAAAGAGCTGAATATTCCCATTGTAACACTTTCACAGTTATCACGTGGAGTGGAGCAGAGAGTGGATAAAAGGCCAATTCTATCAGACTTGCGGGAATCAGGGGCAATCGAGCAGGATGCTGATATGGTAATGTTTTTATACCGTGAGAAATACTATCACAAGGATACCGCTCCCGAAGTGGATAATATGAATGTTCCACAAAAATATTTAAGTGCTCCACAGGAACCACCGAAAGATAATGAAAATGAACTTGAGAAAGTGGAACTCATAATTGGGAAACATAGAAGTGGGCCTACAGGAACAATAGAATTAGGATTCAGGCCAAGCTATCAGCAGTTTGTAAACGTTGTGGATGATGAATTTATACCGCCTGCTGAATAATAAAAATAAAGAAAAATTAAGGAGAGAAAATTAGAAAATGGAAACAAAAAAAAGAGTAGAATTATTGGCACCGGCTGGAAATATGGAAAAGCTGAAAACTGCTTTTCATTTTGGAGCTGATGCCTGTTTTGTTGGAGGAAGTGCCTTTAACTTAAGAGGAATGTCTTCAAACTTTAAAAATAAGGAATTAAAGGAGGCTGTGGATTATGTTCACAGTTTAGGGAAGAAAATATACGTTACACTAAATATTTTTGCACACAATACAGAAATCGAATATATGCCAAGATTTATAAAGAAACTGGATGAATTTGGCGTAGATGCAGTAATTGTGGCTGATCTGGGAGTTTTCCAGATGGTTAGACAGCACGCTCCAAATCTTAAAATTCACGTAAGTACACAGGCAAACAACACAAACTGGATGAGTGTGAAAACTTGGAAGGATATGGGTGCAAAGAGGGTTATTCTGGCTAGAGAAATGTCACTAAAAGAAATAAAAACTATCCGTGAAAAAGTACCGGATGTGGAAATAGAAGTATTTATCCACGGAGCAATGTGTATGGCTTACTCAGGAAGATGTTTACTAAGTAACTACTTTACAAACCGTGATGCGAACCGTGGAATCTGTGCACAGGATTGTCGCTGGAACTATAAAGTGATTGCGGAAGGGCATGAGGAAACTGGGGCTCACGACATTGTTGAAAATGAGGAAGGAACATATATGTTTAATGCAAAAGACTTATGTTCTATCGAATTTATTGACAAAGTGCTAGAAACTGGTGTGGATTCATTAAAAATTGAAGGAAGAATGAAAAGTATTTACTATAACTCGACTGTCGTGAAACAATACAAAAGAGCATTGGATAACTACTATTCTGGAAATTACGAATACAATCCAGACTGGTTAAAAGAGCTTAAAACTATTAGTCACAGACAATATTCAAACGGATTTTATCTAGGGCCAACTTCTGAAAAGGATCAGAATTACGAAACTGGGTTGTCTTATAGCCAAACTTACAGACTTGTCGCAAATGTACTTGAAAAAGTTGATACAAATAAATACAAAATTCAAATAAGAAATAAAGTTTACGCAACAGAAACTTTGGAACTGGTACGTCCAATTGGAGATGCCATCAAATTCAAGGTGGAAAACTTTTTAAATACAAAGAATGACGAACTTCAGGAATATGTAAATCCAAATACAATCGCTATTATCGAAACAGATGTGGAAATGGGGCCAATGGATCTGATCAGAATAAAACTGCCTGAAGGACAGTCTGACAGCGATATGGACACCACTGAGTTTTAAAAAATATAAATAATAGTTTAATCTTTACTTTAACTAATAAAAAGTATTCAGAATAAAAACCAGCTTTTTTTAATGTTAAATAAATTATTTATTTATCAAAAATTGTTAAAAAAGAAAGATAAAATACTATACAAATCAAAAAAAATAGGTTATAATTATCTATATGTTTAAACACTTTTTATTTTTTAAAATAAGAAGAGTAGAAAACTATAAATCTAAAAATTAAAAATAGAATTGGAGATAATTATGAGAGAAAAAATATTAGTAATTGAAGATGATCCTAAAATTTCAAGATTATTAGAAATTGAATTAAAATTTGAAGGGTTTGATGTATTTTTTGCCTATGATGGTAAGGAAGGGTTGAATATGGCTAAATATGGCTCATATGATATTATCCTTCTGGATGTAATGCTTCCTAAAATGAGTGGAATGGAAGTTTGTAAAAGAATAAGGGAAACATCGCAAGTACCTATTATCATGCTTACTGCAAAAGATGAAATTAGCGACAAGGTAGTAGGATTTGACTATGGAGCAGATGACTATATGACAAAACCGTTCTCAAATGAAGAATTGCTTGCAAGAATAAAGGCTCTTCTTAGAAGAACTAAAAAATCTGTTGTTCACAAAGGTGTATTTGAATTTGAAGATTTAACAATCAACTACTCAACTTATGAAGTATTCAGAGATTACGGAAAAAATTTGATTCAATTATCAAAAAGAGAATTTGAACTTCTTGACTTTTTAGTGTTAAATAAAGGGATTGTTTTATCGAGAGATAAAATTTTGGAAGAAGTTTGGGGATTTGATTATATCGGAAATGACAATATTCTTGATTTGTATATTAAATATTTGAGGGATAAAATTGACAGACCTTATGAAAGAAAATTTATTCAGACTGTAAGAGGAATTGGATTTATTTTTAAATAAGGAGTAAAGGATGAAAAATTTGAAATTAGAAGATCGTATTTCAGCGAATTACGCTCTTCTATTTTTGGTATTAATATTAGTTTCTAATATTATTCTTGTTTATTCACTGCAAAGGCAGTCCAATAAAGTACGTGAGCTTTCAGCCAGTAATAAAATGGATGAAATAAACAGTTTTTTGGATAAAGTTGGGATTTTTTCTGATAAGACAAATGTTCTTACGCTTGATTTTAATCCTGAAATTATTGAAGGGAAAAAAGTTATTCACGTAAAGCCATTTAATCCAGGAGAGGATAACTATTTATACGTATTGGAAATAAAGCAAAATAAAGATTCTGTAATCCCGATTAATACACTTGGGGACACTGATACGGAAGAAGCCTCCATGACTAATGAAAAAATGGTAAAGTTACTTGAAACCTTTCATTTAGAAGACAATGATTCAGAAGGAAAGATAATAAATATTGAAAAAAATAAATATTTTGTCTTTAAAGTCAGCAGGGAAATTAAAAATTACAAATTTAATATTTATACTTTAAAAAATGTGACGCAGGAAAATCAAATTTATAAAAGATTGGAATATCTTGTTATTTTATTTACAATAATTGGTGTTGTTATAACGATTATTGTATCAAAAGTAATGAGCAGAAGAATTTTAAAGCCAATTAATAACGTAATAAAAACAGCAAAAAGTATTTCAACTGACGATTTGAGTAAAAGAATAGAAGTTCCGAAGGGGGAAGATGAATTACAGAATTTGACACTTATTATAAATGAAATGCTGGATAGGCTGGAAACTTCATTTGAAAATCAGACAAAATTCGTATCAGATGCTTCGCACGAATTACGTACACCACTTGCAATAATAAAAGGTTATGCGGAAATTATACGAAAACGTGGAACTACAGACATTGACATCTTTGTGGAATCAATTGATTCAATAATCAGTGAAACCGACAATATGCGTAATTTAATCCAAAAACTTTTATTTCTGGCTAAAGGTGAAATTACGAAAATTAATACAAAATTTATAGATATTGACGCAAATGAAATGGTTCATCAAATTCATTCTGACACTGTAGTTTCTACCAAAACTCATAATTTTTATCTGGAAATGGGCGAAAATTATAAGATTAAAGGGGACGAAACACTGTTGCAGCAAGCAATTAGAGCTTTAATAGAAAATGCTACAAAATATTCTGAACCACATACAAATATCTATATTAAATCTGTTATTAAAGATGGTTTTGGAAGAATTTCCATCCGGGATGAAGGTGTCGGAATTTCTGACGAGGATGCAAAAAGAATATTTGACAGATTTTACAGAGTTGATTTGTCAAGAACAAAGGCAACTGGTGGAACTGGACTTGGACTTGCAATTGTAAAACGGATTGTAGAAATTCACAATGGAAAAATTGAAATTGACTCTAAAATGAATGAAGGAACGGAAATTTCAATTGTACTGCCAATCGGAAATATTATCAAAACCGCATCAGAAGAAACAGCAAAAACTGTTAAAAGAGATAAGACAGAAAAAAAAGTCGTTTTCAATTTTTTAAAAAAAGAACGGGAAAAAGAAAATAAAAGAAAAAAGAATAGGAAGGAAAAATAATGGCTAGAAAATATTTTGGAACTGACGGAATGAGAGGGGAAGCCAACAAAGACTTGACAATCGACTTGGTAACACGTCTAGGGCTTGCCCTTGGATATTATTTAAAAAAACATAGAAAAAAAGCTGGAAAGCCAAAAATTATTCTTGGAACTGATACAAGAATTTCAGGTTATATGATTCGTTCTGCACTTACAGCTGGACTAAATTCTATGGGAGTAAATATTGATTTTGTAGGAGTGCTGCCTACTCCAGGAGTTTGTTATCTAACTAGAAAATTAAAGGCTGATGCAGGAATTATGATTTCAGCTTCACATAATCCCGTAAAGGACAATGGAATAAAAATATTCAGTCAAAATGGTTATAAATTGCCTGATTCAGTCGAAGAGGAACTGGAAAAATTAATGGAGAAAAAGGATGAACTTTTAAAACATCAGGTGCCAGGAGATGATTTAGGAAGATTTAAGTATGTGGAAGATGATATGAGAATTTATCTGGACTATCTGACTTCTACTGTGAAAACTAATTTTTCAAAATTACGAATTGTAATTGATACAGCAAATGGTGCGGCTTATAGAGTTGCTTCAAAAGTTTTTCAAGCCTTGGGAGCAGATGTTGTTGTAATTAACAATATTCCAAATGGGAAAAATATTAATGTAAATTGCGGATCTACTCATCCAGAGCTGCTTCAGGAAGTTGTCAAGGTTTATAAGGCTGATTTAGGGCTTGCTTATGATGGTGATGCCGACAGATTGATTGCTGTTGATAATACGGGTGCCATTATAAACGGAGATCTGATTATTGCGATTATTGCTGAATATATGCAAAAGAGAGGGCTTTTAAATGATAATAAGGTTGTAACAACTGTTCTTAGCAATATGGGATTTGAAAAATATCTGGATGAAAAAGGAATTGGATTAATCCGTGCAAATGTTGGAGATAGATATGTTCTTGAAAAAATGAAGGAATATGGACTAAACATTGGTGGAGAACAATCCGGGCATATTTTAATGCTGGATTATAATACAACTGGAGATGGAGTTTTATCGTCAATTCAACTTGTTGCAGCTATTCTGGAAAGTGGAAAAACTTTACATGAACTTGTAGAAGGAATTAAATTGTGGCCTCAAGATTCTAAGAATATCTTTGTTGCAAAAGAGAAAAAAGCGACTTGGGAAACAAATAAGGAATTAATTGACTTCATCAAGGCAAAAGAAAAAGAAATCGCTGGAAAAGGTAGAATTCTAGTAAGAGCTTCTGGAACAGAATCGCTTATAAGAGTAATGGTTGAGGCAGAAAGTCAAAAAACCGTGGATAAATATGTAAAAGAATTAAGTAAAAAAGTAGAAGAGATTCTTTGTTAATAAAAATTTTATTTGTATAAAGGGCTGTCTTATAAAGTAATTTTATAAAACAGTCTTTTTTTTGTTTCGTAAAAAAATTTTAAAAATAAACTTGACACTGTTAAGATTAAGGTGTATAATCTTTACAGTGATAAGATGAGTGGAAGGATGGGAAATATGGAAAAATTTAAAAAGAGTTATCATCATGGGAATCTACGGGAAGAACTAATTGAAAAGGGGATAGAAGTGATAAATGAAGTAGGGGAAGAAAAGTTATCTCTGCGAGAATTGGCTAAAATGTGTGGAGTAAGCAATGCGGCACCTTACACGTATTTTAAGAAAAAAAGTGATTTGCTTTATGCGATGAGTGATCATATTTGGAAAATATTGGCAATGGAATTGGATAAAACAAGAAAAAAATATGAAAATAGAGAGGATTTATTGGTAAAATTAGGAAAAACATATGTTATGTTTTTTTGTAAAAATCATAGGTATTATCATTTTATAATCTCAAGAAATAATACAAAAATAGATTTATTGTCAGAATTTTCAAAAACGGAAAATAATAACCAAAACGCTTTTAGCATATTAAAAGTTGAAGCAACTAAAGTGTTGCAAAAGGCAGGCGTATCAAATCAGGCCATACAAGATAAAATTATAGCAATGTGGGCGTTAGTGCAGGGATTAGCAACGATAGTAATTACAAATAATATAAATTATTCTGAAAGCTGGGAGAAAAAGGTGGAAGAAATAATAAGCTCAGTTTGTATAATAGCCCCTCTTTAAAATTAAACTTAAAAATTATTCAAGTTTGAGATTTGTTTTTTAAAATAAATGTGAGTATTGACGATGGAAGGTGAGCAGTATGGAATTAATTATACACGATTTAACTGATAATAAATTAGAAAAATTAAAGTGTGAAATCGAAAGAGAAGAGAAAATTATAGATAAAATAAAGGAAAGTATAAATCAAGATAAAATAATAATTGACGAAGATGTGTCCATAATTTGTGATAACAAAAAAATAAAAAGTTGTATGGGGTGTTTTGAATGCTGGGTTAAAACACCAGGGAAGTGCAAAATTAGGGATGGATATGAAAGTTTGGGAAAATTATACTCAGAAGTGGAAAAAATCATTATTATAAGTCAATGTTTTTACGGTTCCTACAGCCCGTTCGTAAAAAATGTGTTGGACAGGACAATCCCGTATTTACTGCCATTTTTCAAGATTAAAAATAGGGAAATGCACCATATTACACGGAACAAAACGAAATTTGGCTTGAATGTCTATTTTTACGGAAAAAATTTGACGCAAAACGAAAGGGCAGTTGCTAAAGAAATAGTAAAGGCTAACAGTATAAATTTGAATGTGAAAAATTTTAAGGTTTCTTTTTTTGAAAATTAAGGAGAATGATAAGATATGAAAATTAGTATAATAAATGGGAGTCCAAAAGCAGTTAAAAGTAATTCTGAAATATTAGGAAATTATCTTTTATCCCTGCTTAAAGAGAATGAAATAAAAAAATATTATTCAATTTCCTTTAAGTTAAATGATAAGATTAAAAGTGAAATTTATAATAGCGATGTTTTAATATTTCTTTTTCCCTTGTATGTTGATGGCCTCCCTTCCAATTTATTAAAATTACTTGTAGAACTTGAGAAGGAAAAAGTAGTAAATCCGGAAACTAGTGTTTACTGTGTGGTTAATAATGGTTTTTATGAAGGGAAACAAAATCGTTTGGCAATTTTGCAGATGAAAAACTGGTGTGAGAAAGTCAAAGCAAAATGGGGGCAAGGTATTGGCATAGGTGCAGGAGAATTATTGCCATATTTGAAAAAATATACGCTGGGACAAGGGCCGCTCAAAAACTTAGGAAATGCACTAACCAAATTTTCCAGCAATATTTTAACTTTAAAAAGTGAAAAAGATATTTATATAAATCCAAACTGGCTAAGAAGTTTATATTTTTTACAAGGTTCAATTTCATGGATTTTGAAAGCACGAAAAAATAATTTGAGGATAAGAGAATTGTTTAGGAAGAGTAATTAAAATTATATAATAAAAAAAGACTATCTAGAGGTTGAAGGATAGTCTTTTGTTTTGTTAATCTTAAAAAAATTTTTTTAAAATCAATCAATGGCAAAGAAATTAATTTGCCAATGAATTAACTTTTAATGTTAATCTAGATTTTTTTCTTGATGCAGTGTTTTTCTTAATAACACCTTTTGTTACAGCTTTATCTAATTCTTTATATGCTACTTGTAATGCTGATTTAGCTTCGTCGACATTTTTAGCTTCAACAGCAGTAAGCACTTTTTTTACGAAAGTTCTAGTTCTGCTTCTAATAGCTTGGTTTCTAGCTGCATTTCTTTCACCGATAAAAACTCTTTTTTTAGATGATTTTGAGTGTGCCATTTATTTCTCCTTTCAATAATTTTTATTTATGAAATAAAATGCTATATAATTCAATATATGCAAATTACACAATATATTATCATTTTTTTCAATAAAAATCAAGCTATAAAGAATAAATTTTTCTGTTTTCTGTTAAAAGTTATTTTGATTAATAAGTATTTTTTCCTTTATATTTTAATTTATTTTAACGCAAGGGCATCAGACGCCATGCCCTTGCATCCCCGCTTAACGCAAAACTTTCTTCTAACGAAATTTTGCTTATTAAATAAAGAATTATAATTTTAATTGAAAATAATTGTTCATAAGTGAATTAAAATGGCGATTGATTTTCCTTACTTTATAAAAAAGAAAAACATAAAAATTATAGAAAAAACATTTATTTACTAAAATTTTTTTACTAAAATATATAAATAGATAGAGAGAAATTTTTTATTCAAATTCCTTGATAAATTTCTAAAAAATCTGTATAATAGATATAGAAAAAGAAAGTTATTTAAAAAAATGGAAGGAAGAATGCTTATGAAGAAAAAACCAGTGGTTTTAATAATTTTGGATGGATGGGGAATGAACCATCATGATAATGAAGTTGATGGGGTGAAATTGGCACATCCAGTTAATTTTAACAATTATCTTAAAGAGTATCCTCATACTGAATTGAGAGCAGATGGAGAATTTGTAGGACTGCCTGAGGGACAGTTTGGAAATTCAGAAGTTGGGCATACAAATATTGGTGCGGGAAGAGTAGTTTATCAAATGCTGCCAAAAATTTCAAAGGCTATTAAAGAAGGTACAATTTTAGAGAATGAAGTGTTATCAAATATTATGGAAACTACAAAAGCGAACGGAAAAGCTTTACATATTACAGGATTGACTTCTGATGGTGGGGTTCATTGTCACATTAACCATATAATTGGATTAGTTGATATGGCTAAGAAAAAAGGCCTTACAGAAGTTTATGTTCATGCGATTATGGATGGAAGAGATACTGCCCCTGAAAGTGGAGTGGAATACTTGGCACAGTTGCAAAAAGCGTTGGATGAACTTGGTGTAGGAAAAATCGCTACAGTTGTTGGAAGATACTATGCAATGGATAGGGATAATAACTGGGACAGAGTGGAACTTGCCTACAATGCCTTGACTTCTGGAGACGGAAACTTGGCTGCTACTGCTGATGAAGCCATTAGAAACTCCTATGCAGAAGGAATTACAGACGAATTTGTAAAACCTGTGAAAATTGGTTCAAAAGACAATGGATTGATTAAAGATGGGGATGGTGTAATTTTTGCAAACTTTAGGCCTGATAGAGCTAGACAGTTGACTAGAACATTTGTTGATCCTGAGTTTACTGGATTTGCAAGAAAAGTTTATCCTAAAGTGAACTTTGCTACAATGGCTCAATATGATGCGACATTCAGTTCACCAGTGGCATTCCCGCCTGAAACAATTGTAAACGGATTTGGGGAAGTGGTATCAGAAGCTGGATTGATTCAAGTAAGAACAGCAGAAACTGAAAAATATGCACACGTTACATTCTTCTTCAACGGTGGAAAAGAAGAACCATATCCAGGGGAAATAAGATTATTGTCTGATTCACCAAAAGTTGCAACTTATGACTTGCAGCCTGAAATGAGTGCTTACAAAGTTAAAGAAAGATTAATTGAAGAGTTAAATACTGGAAAAGTTGATACAGTTGTATTAAACTTTGCAAATCCTGATATGGTTGGACATACAGGAAATGTTGATGCTGTTATTCAGGCTTGTCAAGCTGTGGATAATTGTACGGGACAAATTGTAAGGAAAGTGCTGGAACTTGATGGTGCGGTATTAATTACTGCGGATCACGGAAATGCTGATTTATTGGTAAATCCTGAAACTGGAGAACCTCACACAGCACATACTGTAAATCCAGTTCCATTTATCTTCATTACAAATGATATGAAAGATGCAAAATTGAGAACAGACGGAAAATTGGCTGACATCACTCCAACAATGCTTGATTTATTAGGATTGGAAAAACCGGCTGAAATGGATGGAAGTACATTAATTATAAAATAAACGTCTTATAATCAAAAAATAATGTAATATACAGTTAAAAAATAACAATATTAAAGAAATCTCTCTAAAATTTATATAAAAAGAGAGATTTTTTTGTTGTAATAGAAATAAAAAAATGTTATAATAGTACGAAAACGAAACAAATTTTAGATTTAAATTTGAATTATAATTGAAAATTAAAATAATATAATTTAAAAAGTCAATCAATTTAAAATTATTATAGTAAAACTTTTGGAATATACTTTGAATATTTTAAAATTAATTTAACACAAAATCATATTAATTTAGGACTTAATTTACAATTTTTGAGTTCAGTTTTAAAATAATTTTAGTATAAATTCATAAGTTATTATGCAACTTTGCTCAAATTCATAGTTTCCTTATTTTTTGCATGATTTTGAATAAAGTTGGATACACTATTAAATATTTTAGATTGATTGGCTATAATTATGTAAACATTTTAGATTGTAATTATTACAGAGTCATAAAGATTTAAAAATTTAAAAATTTAAAAATGATAAATTAGATAGTGAAATAATTAGAAAATTATGTGTTTTTCTGTCTAATTTTGAAAAATAAAGTAAAAAAGGAGAAAGTATGAGTAACAATTTAAAACAGGCAAAAAAAGATTTGAAAGCCTTTGCGAAAAGGGCAAAAAATGTAAAATACACGGAATCACTGCTGTTTTCGTATTTGATAACAGGGATGATAACGTTTTCGATTGGTTTGAACACATCTTCAAATGTTCTTTATGAGCGTATGAACAAGGAGCTGGTAATGTCGGCTGATAAGACACGTACTGCAATTAAGAAAAAGAAAAAAGCGAATGAAGAGGCAATAGAAGACTTAAATTTAGAATTGGTTCAATTAATGGAACAAGGGGATCAGGTTGTAAAATCAAAATGGGCTTCATGGCAATTTGGGGCAAATACTTTTATATCAAATAGCAACGGAACTTACAAAGGTAGAGGAGATAAAGCTACAAAATATCCGTTTAATGGAATCTTTACCCGTGGAAACTGGGCAGATAATGGAATTTTGTCAAATAGACGTAAAGGATTTGGGAAAGCGGCATTAAATTCTTCAAATGTGGATTCAAGAGCTTATGGGCTGGCTTCATTGTTACACGTTCAGGAACCGGAAGTGGAAATTCAGATAATGGCAAATGTACGTCCAAAATCTGTTACAAAAGAGGAAATAGCAATTAATCCACAAATTGATATGCCAAGGGAAGTAGTGCGTCCTGCGATTAATTTGAGTGTGACTACACCGATAACAGCACCTTCAATTATACTGCCTACACTCAATCCTGTAAAAATTGAAGTGCCAAATCCACAGGAACCCGATACACCACCTACAGTGACAGTACCGACTATCTCAATGAATTTGTCAGCACCGACGATAGGAGTAAATATAACACCTCCAGAATTAACTTTGTCAATTACTCCACCAACTCCGTCTGTGAGCCCATTGAACATTGATGCTCCAAATGTTTCAGAAGTTAGTACAATAAGTGTAACTAAACCGAAAGCAGTAACTGTTAATACACCACAATTTGATGCAGTAAATCCGGTAAACTTTAGTATAGGAGCAGCGGGAGAAAGTAGTGAACCAGGCCGTAAATATCATAGTCGAAGTTATGACAATACTTTAAATAATAAAACAATTGAGGTTACTACAAATGGAAATCCTGCAGCAACTGGATTTCCAACAGGAGATTGGATTTCCAGTTGGGGATATGTAAAAAATCTTGATAAATTTGAGAAAGTAACAGTAAATGTAACTGGAACAAATACAAGAGCTTTTGATATAGATGAAGGAGTTGACGATAGTAATTATGCACCGTTTACATTTTCTGGAACGATAAATTTAAAAAATAATGCAACAGTTGGAATAGATGTCCAGGGAACTCATACGAGATACTCTCCATCAACTAGTGTAAATACAGGCTCTGAATTTTCTAATATTGATAAAGTTGCAAATATAAAAATTATAAATGGAGAAAATGGAAATATTATTGGATTTGGAAAAGGTTCTGTAAATAATGTTTTAAAAAATCAAGTAGGATTTGGATTTAATAACAATGATAAATCAAGTAATAATACTAGAAATGAAATAATAAATAAAGGGAAAATAGTAATAGCTGGGATTGAAAGTGCAGGTATTCAATTAAAACCTGAAAATTCAAATCAAGATTTAAATGATAAAACATCTGGATTGAATATGATGGCGGGGACTAATGTAGGTGGAACAATAACATTGAATGGTTATGGAAGTTATGGGATAACTACTGTAGGAAACCCAAGACAAACAGCAGTTGTAACTTATGATAATTATAAAGCTAATTCTGATGCAGGAACTATAGTTGGAAGAGGTGGAAAATTTGCAAGTACAAAAGATTCTAAGTTTGAAAGTAAAATTGTAAATTCTGGAACTATTAATGTAAATAGTGATACTTCTATTGGGATTGGATTACTTCATAATATACAGGGAGTTTACAATACATCACAAGGGGTTATAAATATTGGTACAGTAAATCCAACAACTTTAACTGATAATAATTATGAAAAAGTTGGAACAAAAACAGCTACTACTGGAAAAGTTGATGGAGCGATAGGAGTTTATGCAGAAGTTCAGACGACACCAGTAGATACGAATGAATATGATGATTATGCAAGACAAAATAAAGGAACTATAGTTGGAACACACGGAATTGAATTAGACGGAAATGTTAATATAGGACAATATGCGACAAAAAGTGCTGGAGCTAGAATCCAAAAAGAAGGATCGGTAACTGTAAAAGGAAATATTACAATAGACTCTGGTGCTGAAGAGAATTATGGTGCTGTAGTTGATGGAAATAATTATATTAGAAATAAGAGAACAGGCGGAGCTGGAACAACAGAAAATAAAGTAGGAAGAATTGATATTACAAGTGATGGAAATATCCTAGTAAACGGGAATAGATCACTTGGATATGTTTTACTTAAAGGAGAAGGTTCAAATGCTGGAAATATAACTGTAAATGCTAAAAATTCACTAGGATTTTATGGAAATAAAGGTAAATTTGAAAATAGCGGAACTATAACAACAACTGGAGAAGAAAGCCATGCTGTTGTTTTACAAAATACAGGAAGTGGAACAACTCCAACAGCAACACAAACTTTGACATTCAACAATACAGGGAATATAACAGTAAATACAGCCGGAACAGTTGGAATATATGCTCAGGATGGTTCAAAATTTACACATACTGGAAGTGGTAAAAAGATAACAGCAGGAGCAGGAGCCGTTGGTATTTATACGATTGGCTCAGGAACAACAGGAACTATTTCATCTGAGATTAAAGTAAATGGTTCTACGGATAAAACAGGTATAGGTGTGTATTCTGATGGTAATTCTGTAACAACATTTAATAGTGGAGCTAAACTGACTTTGGGGCCTAAAACTGTAGGGCTTTACTCTGCTAATCCTGATAAACTAAAAGATACTTTTGTAGTAAATGGGTTAGAAGCAAGTCTTGACAATGGAGCTGTACTTGCTTATGCTGGAGCTGGAACAACTTTTGCAGGAACAAAAGAAGTATTACAAAATATAACTGTTACAAAAATGGGGGATAACAGTGCAATACTTTACGGAGATGAAGGTTCAAAATTAAACATAGACACAGATATTCCGATTACAACTAAATATAGTAATTTAAGTGACAGTGCCCAATTTTTAGTAATGAATAAAGGGACTGCAAAAATTGACACAGGAAAAACAATAACTTCAAATTTGAAGACGACTGTTTCAGGGTTAAAAAATTCAACAATAACAAATGCTGGAACCCTTGCATTAACTGGAAAAGATGAAGCGGTAGGTTTTTATTTAAATAATTCAACTATTGCAAATACAGGTACAATAACAACTGCTAATAAAAGCTCTGTAGGAATTTATGGAAAAGCAAGTTCAACATTAACAAATAATAATGTGATAACAACTTCTGGAAATAAATCAGTAGGAATATTTGCTGATAATAGTACAGTGAAAAACAAAAAAAAGACAGGTACAATAACAACAGATGGGATAATAACAACAAATGGAACAAATTCAGCAGGAATTTATGGGAAAAATAATTCAACAATAACAAATGAATGGAAGATAACTACAGAAGAAACAGATTCAGCTGGAGTTTATGCTGATAACAGTAATGTGACAAACAACTCGGGTGCAACAATACTTGCTAAAAAAGGTAGTTCAGCAGGAATTTATGCTGTTTCTAACAATAGTAACGGTAACAGTGTGTTAAATCAAGGAGCGATAAATATTGGAATGAGCGGGACTACTGAAACTAAAGGTGTCGGAATTTATGCACAAACTAATGACAGTGGTACTTTAAGTGTAACAAATCAGCAGGAAATACAAGTTGAAATGGCAAATTCTGTAGGAATTTATGGGAAGAATGCTACTGGAACATTAACAATAACAAATGAAAGAAATATAACTTCTGGTGTAGTTGAGGGAGTAATAGGAATAATGGCTGAAAAAGCTAAGGTTACCAATGCTACACCAAATGGAATGATACAACTTGCAGGAAAGAAATCAGTAGGAATTTATGGAAAAAATGAATCCGAAATTGAAAATTCAGGAAATATTTTACTTCAAAATACAAAGAGTGATTCAGCCTCAGTGGGAATACTTGCGGATAATAGTAAAGCGGCAAATACAAGCACTGGTACGATTACAGTAAAAGGCGGAGCTTCAGCAGGACTTTTAGGACAAAATGGGGCAACGCTTTCCAATGCAGGAACTGTAACAATGGAAGGTGACAAATCAGCAGGAATTTATGCAGAAAATTCAACATCTTCAAATGCTGGAACTATTAATGTTGAAGGTAACAAATCAGCAGGAATTTTTGCTAAAATTACAGATAATGTTACCCGTAATATTATAAATACTGGAACTATTGAATTGAAACCAGGAAGTGCTACACCTTCTTCATCAGAATCGGCAGGAATGTATGCTGAAATTGGAAGTGGAGCTGCTGGAATTACAACATTGGATAATCAGAACAAAATAACTGTAGGGCAGGAAAAATCAGCAGGAATGTTTGTAAAAAATGCTCAAGGTAATGCAAATACGAAAGGAAAAGCTGTAAATAATGCTACAACTGGTATAATTGATTTGAATGTTGCAAGTACAGTTGGAATTTTTACAGATAATGCTATTGGACAAAATGATAATGTAATAAATGTAAAAGATGGAAATTCAGCAGGAATGTATGGAATTAACGATTCTGAAATAACTAATAATAAAAATATAAATATTTCACATAAAAATTCGGCTGGAATGTATGCAATAAATTCGGGAGCAGTAAATGAAGCAAATGGAGTTATTACGATAACAGTAACAGGTTCTGGCTCTAATGATAATGGATCAGCTGCAATGTATAGTAAATTAACCAAAAATGCGACACCAATAATTAGAGCGGCAACAAAAGATTATACAATATTGAACAAAGGGAAAATAAATCTTCAGAGCGACTTGAGAAATGTTGGAATGTATGGTGAAACTGAAGGTGGTATAGATTATAAATTGACATTGCAAAACAATGATGAAATAAATATTGCTGCTGGAAGTTTGAAATCTGTGGGAATATTTGCTTCAAATAATGTTAATAATGGTGTGAATAAAATAGAGGCTATAAATAGTTCTACTGGGAAAATAACAGTAAATTCGGAAGAATCAATTGGAATTTCAGCAGTGAAAAGTACAGTTGACAACAGCGGAACAATTACGATGAACGGGAAAAAATCAGCAGGAATTTATGGTAAATCTGGTTCAGAAGTGACTAATAATAAAGATATAGAAATGAAAGAACAGGAGTCGGCTGGAATTTATCTGGAAAATAGTAACACTACAAATGCAGCAGCGGGTAAAATAACTGTGGATAAAGGAGCTTCAGCAGGAATTTATGGTAAGTTTACAAAAGATGCAACAGAAAATAATACAATAGTAAATAATGGTAAAATTATTTTGAGTGCAACGTCTGGACAAGTACAAAGTGCAGGAATTTACGGAGAACTTGATGATTCGACAACTAAGAAATTGACAATAACTAATACAAATGAAATAGATGTCAGCATGAAACAGTCAGTTGGAATATTTGGGGCAAATGCAACTAATAACAGGGATAATTTAGTTTCAAATAACGAAAAAGAAATTAAAGTGAATTCAGAAGAATCAGTTGGAATGCTTTCAGATAACTCGCTTGCAAATAATAAAGACAAAATAATAGTAAATAATAAAAAATCAACTGGAATGTATGGAAAAAATGGTTCATTAATAACAAATGATTCAGGTGCAGAAATTGAAATTACAGGTACTGGTGAAAGCGGCATAGGAATTTATGCAACTGGAAAAAATACAGCGACATCAAAAATTACAGAAGGTGTAAACAAAGGGACTGTTACTGTAAAAGGTAAAAAAGGTACTGGAATGCTTGCAACTGATAAAGCTAAAGTAACAAATAAAAAAGAGATAAAAGGAACTGCAGAATCAGTAATTGGAGTGTACGGTGTAGATGATGGGACAGCAGTTGTAAACGCAAAAGATGCTACTATCGAATTATCTGGTGAAAAATCAACAGGAATATTCTCAAAAGATGATGCGAAAGCAGAAAATTCAGGAACTATAAATTTAACATCAACTTCTAAAAATTCAGTTGGAATGTTTGGTTCAGCAAGTGCGGCTGGGAAGAAAATTAGTTTGACAAATACAGCGGATGGTGTAATTAATATAGAATCTGAACGTTCTACGGGGATGTTTACAAAAAATCCTGGAAGTTTGACAGATTCAGTTGTAAAAAATGAAGGAACAATAAATCAAAATACAAAAAATACAGTTGGAATTTATACTCCAAAATCTGATATACAGAAAGTTGGGAAAATAAACTTAAATAATAACGCAGATTCTTCTGTGGCTGTTTATCTGTCTGATACTGCAAAAGCTGATACTTCAACAGGGGAAATCGACTTGAACAATGCATCTCAAAATCAGGTTGCATATTATGTGAAAGGTACAGGAAGTGCTGATACAGGAGCTCTTTATGGAGGAAATATCGGTAAGGTGAAAGGCTATGGAGTCGGAATTTATCTTGATGGTGGAATTTTAGACGCAAATACTTCTAAATTGGATTATACTGTCAATGGAATGAATGGAAATGGATTAATCGGACTTCTTATGAAAGGTGCCACTGCTGATATTTCAGCTTATAACCGAGGTATAAAAGTCGGAGATTCTGTAATAGGCGGATTAAAAGATTTTTATGCAATAGGAATTTATACTGATGGACAGGGGACTTCTGGAACTCCAAAAGTAATATCGACTGCTATTACGACAGGATCAAATGGGGTTGGATTATTTGCTGAAAATAGTAGCCATATAAAATATACAGGAACTATGAACATTGGAGCTAATGGGACTGCTGGAACTGGTATTTATGTTGGAAATGGCGGTGATGGAACGAAGGCTTCAACTGTAACAATTGACAGTGGTGCGGACATTAAGTTAAATGGAAAAAATGGAGTTGGAGCGATAGCTACTACTAAAGCGACAATTAATTTTGAAAGTGGTGCAAAAATTGAATTTGGTGGCGATGGAGTAGGTATTTTTGGGCAAAAGGGAGCCATTATTAATGATAACGGTGGAACATTGGTTACTAACGGACATTCTGTGGAAAGAACACGGGTTACTGAAGGAAGTTCCGTAACTTCAAAAAATTTGACAGTAGCAGCGGGAAATGCACTGGATACTGGAAATATACTTTCACACGTTATAAATGGAGAAGCTATTTTACAAACAGGAGTTACAGTTGAGGCAAAACCTGCAACTAAGAATATCATCGGGCTTATGGCGGATGGTAACAGCAATCCTTCATTAAGTTGGGTTGGAACTGCCGGATATGATGCTGAAAATAAAGGAAAACTGGATTTGTCAAATGCCGAAACAAGTACGGCGATGTACCTTGATTCAGCAAGAGGGCTTAACTCGAAAGATATTCTTGTAGGAAATAAATCAACTGGAATTTATGGAATTTATAAAAATACAACGCCAGTTTATAGTGCTGCTCCAGCAGGAACTGTAAATATAGGGACAATTACCACAACAGCAAATTCTAAAATAACAATTGGAGATGAATCTTCCGCCATTTACTCAATTGGATATGATAAGGTTGAAAATAAAGGGGAAATAGCCGGTAAGGACAAATCAGTCGGAATTTATGCTAAAAATACGGCTACAAGCAGTAAAGTGATAAATGTTGTAAATGAAGGAAATATCACTTTAGGAAAAGGAGCGGCAGGAATTTATATTGCGCCGGAAACTACAAATGCTTCAAATGCAACAGTTGTAAATGGTGGAAATATTACGGTTGGAGATTCTACATTCAATTCTGGTGGTAGTGTTGAATCTACTTCGGTTGGAATATTTGTAAAAAATAAAACTAATTTGACTACTACTGGAAATATAACAGTTGGAAATAAAGGATTTGCATTATATGGAAATGATTCGACATTGACTGTAAATGGTGGAAATTACAACTTTGCAAATAATGGAAGTCTAGCATACTTGGAAAATAATGCAGTGTTGAATTATAATAATGCTGGAACATTGACAACTTCTTCTGAGCCAATGTTATACCTTATTAACAGTAAGGCACAAATGAATAATAATGACATTGTTGTATCTTCAAAAGGAACTGGAATTTATATGGCTGGAACATCTACTTTCGGCGGATGGAATAATATGACTCTAAATAACGGTTCTACTGGAATTTATGTGGATAATTCAAATGCTGCAATAGATGGTAAGAAAATAACAGGTGTATCTAATAAGGCAAAAGGAATTGTTTCAATAAATTCAAATGTCACAAACAAAGCTGATATGAAATTCTCTAATGATGATTCAGTTGGAATTTTTTCACAAAATAAATCAGGTGCGGCAAAGACGATTGTAAATAGCGGAAATATTGATATTACTGGAAAACGTTCGATTGCGGCGTATCTGGAAGGAACATCGGATCAGACATTTGAAAACAGTGGAACAATAAATGTGGATAGAACTGCAACTTCTGTTAAAAATGATTCTACTGTCGGAATTTATGCACAAAATGGATCAGTAATTAATATCAAAAACAGTGGAACAATAAATGTTGGAGAGGCTTCATTTGGAGTTTATTCACTTAGTGAAAATGGAAATGTGGAAACTACAGGAAGTTCTGTAATTAATGTTGTAGACAAGGCTATCGGTGTGTATAAAAAAGGTGGAAATGTTAATGTGGGCGGAACAGTCAATGTTGCAAATCATGTGGCGACAGGTGCCAATAGTGAGCCTGTGGGAGTTTATGGAACAAGCGGAGTTACAATTAATGATACGACATCAAACTTTACTGTTGGAGATAAATCTTACGGTGTAATTTTGGCAAATCCAGGAATGAATAAAACAAATGTTTATTCAAATTCAGCTTCATCAAATGTAACTTTAGGGAAAGAAGCAACATTCATTTATACAGAAGGAGCCTCAAAAGTTATAAATAATGCAACAATTACATCTGGAACAAATGGAAAAATTATTGCAATCTATGGAAAAGATGGAGCAAATATTGTAAATAACGGAACAATTGACTTGTCGCAAGGAATCGGAAATCAGGGAATTTTTGTAACAGGGGCGTCTAATGCTGTAAATAAAGGAATAATAAAAGTTGGGAAAACTGACAAATCTGATCCAAATAACATTGTTTATGGAATCGGAATGGCAGCTGTAGGCGGAGCAAGCATTTCAAATGAAAGAGATATTTATGTTTCAGGACATTTAAGCATTGGAATGTACGGAGATGATAGGGGAACAACATTGAGAAACTCTGGAAATATATATTTGGATGCTTCAAAAGCAACAGCTTCTGATAAAATTCAGACAATGATGGGAGTATTTGTAAATAATGGAGCAAAATTTGTAAATAGAGGAAATATTACTACAACAGGTTCTTATCACGGAAATAGCAATGTTCAGGGACTTGTGGGAGTAGCCGTATTAAATGGAAGTACGCTTGAAAATTACGGAAAGATAAATATTGATGCGGACAGCAGTTATGGCGTGCTGATAAAAGGTACTGCAACCAATAAATCTATAATTAAAAATTATGGAGAAATTAACATAAATGGTTCCAAATCTTACGGAGTAAGATATGACGGAAATTCTCAAGGAACAGCTGGAGATTTACCAATAGCAGCTAATGCAACTCCTGGAAATGTGTTACCAGCATTGAACTCTGGAGCTGGAAGTATTACCTCTGGAAATGGAGCAAAAGATTATTATGCACCAACAGATCCAAGTAAAACTGTCGGTGGAGTAGGAATTGTTCAATTGCCAAATGGACGGCTTGCAATTCAGAAAAATGGTGTAACATTGAATGATAGCCAAGTTCAAACACTAGATTATACTACTCCTCAGACAAACTATGCTTTCTCAAACTTTGGAGTGTATGTGGATACATTGGGAAGAACACGTCCAATTAACATAAATGGGGCAAATTCTCTTGGAATTAACAGTGATTTATTAATCGGAACAGAATTTTCGGTACTTACAAATTCTAAAAATGTAATTATTGGTAAAAAAATACTGCAGCCGTTCTTAAATCAGATAAATTCTGGAATATTTAACTTTACTCCGTATTCAGCTTCATTAACTTGGATAGCAACACCTGAAGTGGATCCAGCTACACAGCAAATTTCACGTGTACTTATGACAAAAATCCCTTATACAGCCTTTGTGGATAGAAAAACAAATGAATATAACTTTACTGATGGGCTGGAACAGAGATATGATGTCAACAGCCTGGATTCGAGGGAAAAAGAATTATTTAATAAATTAAATACAATCGGAAATAGCGAAGAAGCATTATTGGCTCAAGCAATTGACGAAATGATGGGACACCAGTATGGGAATGTACAGCAAAGAATCTTTGAAACAGGTAATTTATTAAATAAAGAATTTGGATACTTAAGAAATGAATGGGATACAAAATCAAAAAATTCAAATAAAATAAAAGCGTTTGGAATGAAAGGCGAATATAAGACAGATACAGCTGGAATCATTGATTATAAAAATAAAGCCTACGGATTTGCATATTTGAATGAAAATGAAACTGTTAAACTTGGAGAATCGACAGGATGGTATGCAGGGGCAGTAAGAAATAGATTTGACTTTAGCGATATAGGTAGATCTAAAGAAGATCAGAATATTGTAAAAGCAGGTATATTTAAATCAATGCCGCTTGGAAAAGATCATAATAACAACTTGAACTGGACTGTTTCAGCGGAAGGATTTGTAGGAACTGGTGAAATGAAGAGAAAATTCCTTGTTGTTGATGATATATTTGAAGCAAAATCTGAATACCGTTCATATGGATTTGGATTAAAAAATGAACTTAGAAAAAATATTAGAACAAGTGAAAGAACAAGTATTTCGCCATATGGAAGCCTAAAATTTGAATATGGAAAATTTGATGGAATAAAAGAAAATACTGGGCAAATGCGTCTGGAAGTAAAAGCAAATGACTATTATTCAATAAAACCTGAAGTTGGAATAGAATTCAAATATCAACAGCCAATGGCAGTAAGAACAACTTTTGTTGCTAAATTGGGACTTGCTTATGAAAATGAACTGGGAAAAGTTGGAGATGTAAACAATCAGGGAAGAGTTCGTTATACAACAGCTGGATGGTTTGATATAAGAGGTGAAAAGGATGACAGACGAGGAAACGGAAAAGCTGACTTGAACCTTGGAATTGAAAACACAAGATTTGGTGTAACAGTAAATGCAGGTTATGATACAAAAGGTGAAAATGTAAGAGGTGGAATCGGATTTAGAGTAATTTACTAATTTTATTCTGTTTTAATCTTAACTATTATTCATAAACTGATAAATAAAAAAATATATTTATATGAGAGAGAGTTATTTCAAAATAAATGATATAACTCTTTCTTTTTATTTATATAATTTTTAAAAAAATGTTAATGAAAAAAAATTAAAAATGGTGTATAATATAATAAAAGTTTTTTTATAATAAATTTAACAGATTGAATTATTAAAAAAATAAATAAAAATTATAAAGTATTTTTTAAATAAATGGAGGTATCTAAATGACGAAAAATGAGGTGATTGGAAACCTTGTTGGTGAAGTAGGGGAAGAGTCCCACCGCAACAGGATTAAAAAGTTTTTAAATGGGGAGATAGATAATTTTTTAGATATTAATAAAAAAGATTTGAAATTTGTTAATAATTTTAAAATGGAAGATTTTATGGAAAAAGATGAATTTTTTGAAAGTGAAGCGGGGGAAGTATTGTTAAAATATTTTCAATACATGTACAATAATTTTCCTGGTGAGCTGAGTTATCAGTTTTCAAATTTTCCATTAAAATATAAAATATTTAAAATGTTAAACTTTTCAGAGGATTTTGTAAAAGAGGATTTTGAAAATAATTTAGAAATGAGGAATAAAGAAGTTTTTGTTGAAAGTTGTGAATATTTTTTGAATTATTTCAAAAATCTGGCAGATGGATATGTACAAAATTATAGGAGATATTGCAATAACCGTTTATTAAAAATTGGAATTTTAATAATTATTAGAAATATTGATAAAAAAAATAGTGAAGAAATAGAGAAATTGGAAAATATATTTATAAATTATATTAAAAATAAGATTAATAAATATGATATAAATAAAATATTTGAAAAATATTTGGATAAGGGAAATTTTAGGAAATATTTTGAGGATGTGGAAGAGCTGTGTTTAGAAAAATCTAGAAAATATATTGAAAAAGTCTTTTTTGGGGTACTGAAAAAGAATACAGATATGTCCATAATTATTTCTGAGGGGATTGAACTTTTTATTATGTTTTCTGAAATAGAATTTTCATCAACAAATAATAATTACTATTATAGAAATAAAATATTTGACAATTTAAAAAAATTTTTTAAAAAATATTCATTTTCACATGGACAGAAACTTTATATGCTTGTTAATTACGGGACAAATGTTATTTTTTACAACTTTGATTATTCAAAAAAAATGTACGATTTATTTTTAGATACAATAAAAGAAAATGTTGCAAATACTAAGGCATTTTTAAAGGATAGTTTGAAAGGGAATAAGGTAGTATATTTATTTTTACTTCATTTTTTAATAAAATATAATTTGATTAATGAAAAGGAAAAATCTAAATTTATTATAAAAGCTGAAAATATGCTAATTGGTGATTTGAAAAAATTATTTAAGGCAAAAGTGTGGAGATGGAAACCAAGGGAATTTAAAAATCTTGAATTTTTGGAAAAAAGTAATATTAATTGGGAAAATATTCAGGTGCAATGTCTGAGAAACAAGTCAGAAAAGGTAGTGATATGTAAGGATAAAATAATTTTTTCATTACTAAAGTATTCTGAAACATACAAGAAAATCTTTCAGTTTTTTGTAAACGGGGTAAAGAAAATAGAATTATTTGAAGATATTATTGAATGGTACAATGTAATTTATGATACGAATGATTTAAAATTAATATTGGATGAAATGTGGAATTATAATTTATCAATTAATTTTATAAATGAAAAATATTTTGAATATATTGCAAAAACGAATTTTGATGATGAAAATAATAAAATCTGGATGGAATTTTTGCATAAGCACGAGAAGGAACTGTATGCGAGCTTTGAAAATAATGTCGAGTCAGCTGAAAGTGTTGAAAAGTATGTGGAAATCTTATATTTAAAAAATAATAACTTTGATTATTTTAAGTTGCCAAAATTATTGTTAAAGGCAGATAAACAGACAGGACAGCAAATCGAAAAAATTTTAAGAGAAAAAGCTGAAATAAGGGAAGAAGTGGAAAAACTGCTGGAAAGGGAATTTACACCAGCGTCACAAGTTGCCAAAAATTTAATTAGATATTGGGACAATGTGGAAGCACAACAGGAATTAAAAAACTTGACGGATCCTAAGGAAATTTTTGAATATTCTGAAAATATTTGTCTGGAAAAACACGAAGAAAATGCCATATTTAGTAATTTAGTTGATTATGGAATGGTGAGAATAAGAAAAAGTGAGGAAAAAGTTCCTGAAAAGTTAATGAAATTTTATATTTCAGAGTATATTTTGGCAAAAGATATAAAACTTATTGAAGTTTGTAATAAAATTGAGCAAATAGTTGATAAAAGCGATTTAAAAAATTTTATTGCAAAGATTTTTGAAAAATGGAAGGAACAGAGATTTAATCCGAAATATAAAAATATTTTTATTCCTTTAATAATGACGGCTAATATGAAACAGGTTCACGATATGATAAATATTGTTGATGTACTTGTAAGCGAGTACAATAAAGTGGCAGTTGCAGCTTATGGAATACGGGTTCTTGCATTAAGAAGTGAAACGAGGGAAATCGGGATACTAGTAAAAGGTTTTTTTAATAATTATAAGGATAAGCGAATAAAAATGGCTGCCGAGCAGTCACTTGACATGATTGCACAAAATAGTGAAATTGCACGTGATGAATTGGATGATATTTTAGTTCCTGATTTTGGATTTGGGCAGGATAGAATAAGAATTTTTGATTATGGTGAAAGAAAAATCAAGGCAAAACTTGATGTTATGAGTATGCCTGTCAAAATTACTGCTTATGATGAGAATGAAAAGATATTAAAGGGGCTTCCTAAGGCAAGTAAAAAATTTAACGATGTGGAAAGTATAGTCGAAGAATACAGAAGAGAAATAAAACATATAAAAAAACTGTTAAAGGAAATTACAGTTTCACAGACGGACAATCTTTTAAATGCGTTATTTTTGGATCGGAAATGGCAAGTGAAAAAATGGATTGAAACTTTTATCCATAATCCAGTTATGCAGGCGTTTGCCATTCAGCTTATATGGAAGGAAACTGATGAGAATGGCAAATTAATAAAGACGTTCAGATATACGGAAGATGGAATTTTTAAAACGGCTCAAAATCAGGAATGTCAATTAAATGAAAACAGCTTTATATGTTTATTATATTTTCCTGAATCTTCAGAAGAGGAACAAAAACTTTGGGAAAAGAATCTGGAGAATGATAAAATAAAACAGCCAATAAATCAGATTAATATCCCTGTTTATAAAATCACAGAAAAAAATCAGGAAAAAATAGAAATTCTGGATTATAATAAAAAGGAATTTTTAGTTAATAAAATGAGAAAAAAAGCTGAAAAATTGGGCTTTAAGATTAGTTATGGAAATGATGAGTTGGGATATGGAAGTTATTACTATGATAAAAAGACAAATATAAGTATAATGATTTTAACAAATTCATTTTTTCCTGGCGAATATACAAAAACATTGCAAATAGAAAAAATATTATTTTTAAAAGACAGCACATCAATTCAACTTGAAAAATCCTCTAAAAATCATAATGCAAAATTCTTGAAACTAAAGGAAGTTCCAGAACGGATATTAAGTTTGGCTTGTTTTATGGCAGAAATTCTGATTAATTAGAATAATAACTTTAGTTGTGTCTGACAGGAACACATAGTGATTTGTTTAAATAAAATAAAAAAAGGAGAGAAAATAATGAGCAATAAAAAGAAGGTACTATTGTTTTTGGGAGCGGTTATGTTAGTTGCCTTTGGAAATTATACAAGGTTTGTAAAGAATAACAACGGGAAAACGACAGTTGAAGAGAAAAAAAGTGAAAAAGCCACATCTTCCAAAGGCGGAACATCTAAAGAAGGTAAGAGCAGCGAGAAAGCAACTTCATCTGCAGGAAATAATGCAAATCAAAATGCTAAAAATACTGAAGTTATGGCAGAAGTAAAGTCTGTTCCAAAATCTCAGCTACAGCCAGTTTCAGCTGAACAGACACAAAATAAATCAAATACTGATACAAAGCAGAATATCGTAGCTGAAACCAAGAATAGCGAACGTGCAACTTCGTCAACTGGAAATGATTCAAAGAAAAAAGAAAATCCAGAAAACCCAAAACAACAACCTGAGAAACCTGCACATAAACAAAAGGATGCTAAAAAATTAAAAATCAAAAAAAATAAAAATGTTGAAAATAAGTACAAACTTGATAAACCGAAATCAGATAAAAAAAAGACAACTTCTTCCAGTGAGAAAAATTAATAGCTAAATAAGTGCGGGTGGAAAAAATATGATGTATAAAGTTCAAGTGCGTTTTTTATTTCATTCGGATATAAAAATAAAAATACCTGAAATTTATGATGATTCTGTTTTTGACAGATTATTTGGAATTTTGGAAGATGTGAATGAAAAGTATAATTCTTATACCAAAAATTCGTACATTGATAAAATAAATAAAAATAATGGGCATTTTGTAAAAGTAAACGATGAAACTATAAATATTTTGAGTAAAATTATTCATTTGTCAAATGTTATTGGTGGAGAGTATGACATTACAATAATGCCTCTCATAAGGCTCTGGGGATTTTATAAGCAAAATCCCATTTTGCCGTCTTTAGAAGAAATAAAAAAAGTTAGAAAGCTTGTGGATTATAAAAAAATAATTATTGATAAAAAGAAAAAGCGGGTGAAAATTGAAAAAAATCAGGAAATTATAACAGGTTCATTTATAAAGGCATACGCAATAGAAAAAATGGCTCAGGAAATGAGAAAAATCAGGATAAAGGATGCGATTGTGAATGCTGGAGGGAGCAGTATCATTGTCATTGACGAATGGGGGATTATCGCTGAAAATCCTGAGGAGGAAAGGGAAATAATACGAAACGAAAAAGGCATACCAGTTAAAATATCGCAGAATAAATATACTGGCGATGATGAATACAATGATTTATTTGAAATAAAAATAAAAGATAGAAGTTATTCAACTTCTAATCAGAAAAATACTTATCTTTTGATAAACAATGAAAAATATGGACATATCATAAGCCCGAAAACAGGCTTTCCAGCACAAAATAAGCAAGTTGGAGTAATTACAGAAAGTGCCTTTTTTGGTGATATTATTTCGACAGGGCTATATAACCAGACTCCCCATAAATTTTATGAAATTATGGAGAAATTATCTGAGGAAATGGAAATTTCTGGATTTTTGATTGATAAGGATGGGGAGATTTTTTATTTTAATATGGAGAAATATTTTTAAATTTTATTAGGACATAAAAAATAAATTGGAAAGGAGAAAAATAAATTGGCAAAAGATGTTTTACATGAATTAAGAGATATAAATTCGTTAAAATCACGACGGAATAATGTGATATTGATATTTTTATGTTTTCTTGTAGGAATTTTTTCAGGAATAATTGTTGGAACTTATACATTGTTATTAAAAAAAATGTCAATATTTAGGGGATTTTTTACAACAAATCTTGAATTTTCAAAAATAGTTATCGGGATAACCGTTTTCATTCTGATGGGAATGGCAGTACAGTTTATGCTGTCAAAATATCCGTTAATCAGCGGGAGCGGAATTCCCCAGGTTAGCGGGCTGCTTACTAAAAAAGTGAAATTCAAATGGTTTGGGGAACTGATTACAAAATTTGTGGGAGGAATTTTGGCAATTGGAGCTGGAATGTCTATGGGGCGTGAAGGGCCTTCGGTGCATTTGGGAGCTTTGGTTGGTTCTGGAGTCAAGGAAGTTACAAAGCGTTCAGAAGTGGAAGAAAAATATTTGGTGACGTGTGGGGCAAGTGCCGGGATTTCATCAACATTTAACGCACCGCTTGCAGGAGTGATTTTTTCGCTTGAAGAACTTCACAAATTTTTCTCGCCGTTATTATTAATCTGTACTCTTGTGGCAAGTGGAACTTCAAATTTTGTTTCCAGAATGATTTTAGGCTCACAAACTTCCTTTCAATACAATTTTATACTTCCAAAAGACATACCATATTATATATTTGCACTTATAACAGTTATTTTCTGCATTATAATCACAATTACTGGAAAGGCGTTCAGCTATTTTTTATTGCTTATTCAAAGACGTTACAGAAAAATAAAATTGAATAAATATGTGAAAATGGCGATATTTATGATACTGGCTTATGTTATAGCGGTATTTTTTAGCGATATAACAGGTGGAGGGCATGAGCTTATTGAGGAAATGTTTGGTAAGAATGTGCTTCTTAGAACACTTATTATAATTTTAGTTCTAAAATTCTTTTATACAATGCTTTGCTATGCAACAGGGGCACCAGGTGGAATTTTCTTGCCAATGCTTGTAATAGGGGCTTTGACAGGAAAAGTGTATGGAGAGATATTAAACCATTATTTTTCAATTCCGAATGATATAATTGTACATTTTATGCTATTGGGAATGGCGGCTTATTTTACAGCTGTTGTAAGGGCACCAATTACAGGAATTACATTGATTTTGGAAATGACTGGAAACTTTTCATATTTGTATATGTTAATAATTGTCTGTACAATAACTTATATTTTTACAGAATTACTGAAAATGGAGCCAATTTACGAACGGCTTTATTTCAATATGTTTCACAAACAGATTTTGGCAGAAGATAAAGAAAACAGTGAAAATGAAAAACGTGCCAAAAGGCTGGAAATACTTGAGAAATGGTGGAAAAATAAAAAAATTGATATTGGCGTGAAATCAAACAGGAAAAATTTGGAAGACAAGATAGTTACTCTTTTAATTCCAGTGGGCGCAAATTCAGAATTTGACAATAAGACAGTGAAAGAATTGCATTTGCCAGAGAAACTGCTGATTGTGAGTGTACGTAAAGCTGGAAAGGACAGCATTGCACGTGGAGATACATTGATTCAGAGCGGGAGCCAGCTTGTAATTATTACTGATTATACGACGGCACAGAAATACGCAGGGGAATTGAAGGAAAAAGGGATGAAGATAGTGGAATAATGTGAGGGAGAGGTTATTTGAAAATGGATAAAAGGGCAGTAGAACTTAGGTTTTGCTGTTCTTTTTATTTGGATTTTTTAAAATTAGAATAAAAATCATAAAAAATATTGCTTTATTTATTTTTAATGGTATAATATATTTATAATAAAATGTTTTAAAATTATATATATTATTATAAATAATACAATAATTTAATACTAAATTTAATTAAAAAATAAAAATTAAATTTTATATATTTGTACTAAATCTTGTAAAAAATGGTTTTAACTGTTTTTTACTATTTAAATGGGAAATAGTATGAAAATATTATAAAAGTGATATAAAAAACGATTATATTTATAAATTTTTTTTCATTTTATATGATATAATTGTAACAAATAAAAAAAATTAAACAAATGAGACACAAAGGAGTTAAAAATGACAAATAATCTTAGAAAATTGCAAAAGGATCTGTGTTCCTTTGCAAAAAGATGTAAAAATTTTAAATATACTGATTCTGCACTAATTACGTTTCTAATAACAGGCACATTCCTTTCTACAAATAATTCATTTTCAGAAACAGAAGATTCAGATCTAAAAATTCAAAGACAAACAATTTCAATATCAATTAAGGATATTCATAAAAATTTGAAAAAAACAAAAATGGAAAATGACAAGTTATTGAAAAATACAAATCTGGAACTCATTCAGCTTATGGAACAAGGGGAGCATGTGGTAAAATCTCCGTGGAGTAACTGGCAATATGGTGTAAATTATTTTAGTAACAATTGGAATAGGACTTTTAAAGGACGTGGAGACAAGGAATATTACAGAGGTATATTCACTAGAAGTAATAATATTTTTCAAAGAAGCATTCACACATCAAGTACACATTATTCAAGTCTAGCTACAGGAAATGATTCTACACAAGCAAGCTCCAACCTAAATGGAAAAAATGTTTTACACTTTGGAACAACTGATTTACGAATGGTAGAGGAACCAATAGTAGAAGTGGAAGTGTCAGCGGGAGTAAAGCCAAGACAGCCAAAGAAAATGGAACCATTAACAATAGGAATAAATCATAATTTGAATTTTTCAGTACCAGAACTTCCAGATTTTGAAGTTCCAGATGAAAAAGTAATAACAGGAAAAACTACTCCTAGTAGTGGAGATGAAATTCCTAATTTTGGAGCAGGTGTTCTTAATAGTAAAAATTTAACCCCTAGAGTAGTAACAGGACCACAAGCAAAGGATGAAACTATTGCTCCAATACAAAATACAGATATTTCCAATGGTAAGATAGATATTACTTTTGACGGGAAAATTAAGACTGTAGGTGGTAACAAAGAAATTGATGAAGAAAACAGTACAATGCAGTATAATACTCAGGGAGTAAATTTTGTAGGAAAAACTAGAGGAACAACAAATTTTACTTACTCAAATCATACTCATAATTCCCAAAAGTTTAAATATAAAAATTATGCTTCAATTATTAACTATGTTATGGGACATAATGATTTTAGTATTAATAATACTACAATTACAGTGGGAGGAAAAAATTCTGCACTTTTGAGAAGTGCTATTTCAATAGAAGGTGATTATTTTTCTACTGGAGCTTCTGCACCTAATAAAATAACAACTTTAACCATAGGAGAAAATACTAAAATATTTCAAAAAACTAATGGGAGTACAATTCTTTTTAATACATTCAAAGGAAGATATGGGAATTTAGTTAATAAAGGAACGATAGAAGTAACAGGGAAAAAAGGTAGTGCAATAGATTTTTTATATCCAGATAACCCTCCAGAAAATCTTCATCCTATTGTTGAAAATGCTACAACAGGTAAAATTATTGGAGGTGGACATTTACCGACAACAGAAGAAGATTATTTAAAAATTAAAAGAGGAGAATTTGTAGGGGATGGTGGGAATGTTGGACTTGTGCGTAAGATTGCAGGTGGAAATACTAAAAGTGGATATCATTTTATTCAAAATGGAATTTTTGAATTAAGAGGATATAGACAATTTGGTTTCTTCACAAGCAATAGTCAAGGAACAGAAATTTATGAGTTTAATAAACCTATAAAACTTTTAGGAAAAGATGGCTATGGAATGACATTCTATAATATAGGAAAGAATTTTTATACTGAAGGAACTATTGTAAATAAAGGTTCTTATGAAATTATGGCTCCTAGGGGAGAAGCAGGATATAATCCGAATAATGTAAAAAAATCTATTTTCCGTATTCATATGTCGGGTGAGGAGAATACAGCCTTATATTTTGCACAAGCAAGGACTAATTATAGCTTAGATAGCCATAAAAATTTTAATATTGATAGTGTTGATATTATTTCAGAGAATGCTAAAAATAATACATTGATTAGATTAGAAAGAGTAGACAATTTTAACCTAGGTGGAAATGGACAGTATCATAACCTATTGATGAAAAATGAAAAAGGTTGGAAAAGTCGTTTGATTACTGCACATGATTCCACTAATGTTAAAATTCATGAAAAGATGGAAATGGGTGTTTTTAATTCAGATAATGTTATAGGGATAACAATTCAAAATAGCAAAAGGGCGGATTCTAATTTGACTAATAGAGGAAAATTAGTAATGACTGGAAATATAAGCACAAAATCCATAAATGATATGAAACCAGAAGATTTGACAGAAGCTGGAAAAGGAATGAGAGGATTTTTGTCAAATAATAAGGCAACTTTAACAAATCATGGAGATTTTTTATTCTATGGAGGACATTATAAAGGATATGCTGAATATTATGGAGATGATCCTAATGATTCAACTAAAGTGAAGTTTTTTAGCAAATATCTTGAAAGAGGTTCTTATGGAATGAATGCTAAATATGGAGGAAAGATTATATCAGATGGAGTGACATATATCCGTGTTAAAGATAAAAAATCTGTAGGCTTGTTTTCAAGTCAGGCAAAGGATAATATAAGTCCTGAAATTACAATATCTAATGCTAAAGTTATAGCAGAAGATGGAGCTATCAATGCTGTTGCCAATAAGTCAGGAATAATTAATTTTGGAGATAATAATGTCTTATTTACAAAAAAGAATGCTCTTACATTTTTGACAGGTTATGAAAATGGAGTAGCTGATGGAAAATTTAATATTCAAGGAAACCTTAGAGCAGAAATAGAAAAAGATGGAACAGCTTTTTACTATAAATTGCCAGATAGTGGAAACTTTGATTTTGTAAGCTGGTATAATGCAAACTTTAATCATAGTGCCGGTAAGAAATTAACTTTAAATATGAGAGAAGGAGGAAGAGTGTTACTTCTTGCTAATGGAAAAGTTAATTTAACGTCTCTTCCAAGTATGGATTTTGGTTCAGGGGCGTTAAGCAGTTTAGCTGGGAAATTGGAAATTACAGGTTCTTTAAACTATATTCCATATTCTTTAATTGAAAGTAATTTAAAAGTTGATAGAGATGTTGATTTAGATTCAAATACAGATTCATATAATAAAATGCAAATTACCCAATCTTCTATTGTAAATGAAAAAACAATAGCAGGAACGAAATTGGAACAGGTTGCAATAGCACAGGAAAATGGAAGTACAAAAAATGCTGATAAAGTTTCTTTGACTAATAAAGGAAATATCCAATTGACAGGGGATAAATCAACTGGAATATATGGAAAAAGAGGAATACTTTTAAATGATAGCACAGGAAAAATATCAGTTGGGAAAAAATCAGCTGCTATGTATCTGTTAGAAGATAATGAAGCTACAACAACAGGAGGAAAGGCAAGCAATCTTGGGGATATTTCATTGGGTAAAGGTTCTATTGGGATTTATTACAGTGATAAAGATAAGGATGGAAATGTCTTTACAGGTTCTAATGCAAATACTATTGGAGGAGTATATAATTTAAAAAATATTTTATCTTCTTCTAAAAATACAATAGGAATGTATTTTAACAGTGATAATGTGGCAGCAACAAATAATAAGAAATATATAAATGAATCAGCAGGACTTATTCAGTTATCAGGAGAACATTCAATAGGGATGTTTGCAGAAGGAAATGGAAATTATTTAACTGAAAATAAAGGAAGAATTGTTTTAGGAAATGCTTCTTCTTTAATAAATGCAAATATAGGAATATTTTCTAAAAATGAAAAAACACTTATTCAAAATAGTGGAAATGTTACAGGTGGGAAAAATACAGTAGGATTGTATGGGTATCAAATTACCACTACAAATACTTCTAAAATTACTGTCGGAGATTCGGGAATAGGAGTTTATTCAAGTAAAGGTAATTTAGACTTGGATGGAGATTTAAAAATTGGAGCTAAAGAAGCTAAGGGAGTATATTTAGTAGGAAACTCTGCACAAAATGTAGCATATAAATTTTCTAATGTTACTCTTGGTGATGATTCTTTTGGACTTGTAAATATCGGGAAAAATAAAACAATTACTTCCACAGTGAATCAGGTAACTTTAAATAATAGAAATATGTTTATGTATTCGGAAGATAATTCTGGAAGCATAATAAACTATACTGCATTAAGAAGTAATGGGGATCAAAACTATGGAATTTATTCATCAGGGACTGCAACTAACTATGGAAGTATTGATTTTAGAAATGGAAAAGGAAATGTGGGGCTATACAGTACAAATAAAGACAGGGTTGTAAAAAATGCCGGTAATATTTATGTAGGTGCTTCACAGCCGAGAGAAAATTACTCCATCGGTATGGCAGGAGGATACTATAACACTGACACTAAAACTCTTGTAAATATAGGAAACATAGAAAACACAGGTAATATTGAAGTGCATGGAGAACATGGAATAGGAATGTATGCCACAGGTTATGGTTCTAAAGCTGTAAATAGGGGACATATTAAATTGATAGGTGCACGCTCCATTGGAATGTATTTAGATCAGCATGCCACAGGAGAAAATTATGGTACTATCGAAGCAACGGTTGATGCAATAGGGGCAGTGGGAGCAGTTGCCATGAATGGAGCCAGATTTAAAAACTATGGTCAAATAAAATTATTGCCAGCAGCAGGAAGTATCGGAACTTATAGCGGAAAAGATTCAATTACTGAAGATAATGCAACTTCAGGAGGACAAACAGGAACAGTTAAAGCAGGAACTAAGCATTACAGCAGAACAGCAAGTAACGAAACAAAAAAGACAGTAGTTGATGAAACAGGAAATCCTACTGTAAAAATTGAAACTAAGAAAAATCCAACGAAAGTAGAAATAAATGGAAAAGTTGTATCACCAACAAAAGTTGATACTAATTCAGCAACAAATCCAGATTATCTTTCAGTAAATCCTGGAGAAAAAAGTATAGAAGATAAATTTACAACAAATAGAAAAAATAATGGAAAAATAGATTCTATCGGAATGTATGTAGATACTTCGGGAGTAAATTATACTAATCCTATTCAAAATTTGAATTTATTAAGTCCTAAAATAAAAGTGGATTTAATTTTTGGAATAGAAGCAGCAGAGTATACAAATGCAAAAGTAATTCAAATAGGAGAAAAGATTTTAAAACCATATAATGATGCAATGTCGCAAGCAACAGGGAAGAAATGGCAAATATATTCTGCCTCTTTAACTTGGACAGCGACAGCAAAAATGAATTTAGATGGAATGGAAAATGCAATTATGGCAAAAATTCCTTATACAAATTTTATAAAGAAATCAGACTCATATAGCTATCCTTTCACAGATGGACTGGAACAAAGATACGGAGTCGAAGCATTAGGAAGCAGAGAAAACCAAGTATTCCAAAAATTAAATGGTATAGGAAAGAATGAATCAATTTTATTAGCACAGGCCTTTGATGAAATGAAAGGAAAACAATATGCCAATGTGCAGCAAAGAATCAACGCAACAGGAAGTTTACTGGACAAAGAGTTTAAATATCTAAAACACGACTGGAGAAATCCATCTAAACAAAACAATAAAATCAAAGTGTTTGGTATGAAAGATGAATATAATACTAATACAGCAGGAATCATTGACTATACAAGCAATGCTTATGGTGTAGCCTATGTTCATGAGGATGAAAAAATCAAGATGGGTAACTCAAGTGGATGGTATGCAGGTACTGTAACAAACAGATTTAAATTTAAAGACATCGGAAAATCGAAAGAAAACCAAACAATACTTAAAGCTGGAATATTCAAAACAATGTCACCAAAAGCTGATCATAATGGAGCATTGCAATGGACAATCGGTGGAGATGTATTTGTGGGAATTAATGATATGAAACGTAAATTCCTGGTTGTAGATGATATTTTTGAAGCAAAATCTGACTATCATTCTTATGGTGCTGCATTAAAAACAGATTTAGGATACGATGTAAGATTAAGTGAGAGAACGCATTTCCGTCCTTATGGAGCCTTGAAGATGGAATATGGCAGATTTAATGACATAAAAGAAGATTCAGGACAGATAAGATTAGAGGTAAAAGGAAACGACTACTTTTCAGTTAAGCCTGAAGTTGGAATGGAATTCAAATATGTGCAACCACTTGCAGTAAGAACAAACTTGACAGTAGGACTTACAGTTGTCTATGAAAATGAGTTGGGAAAAGTTGGAGATGTAAACAACAGGGCAAGAGTGAGATATACGACAGCAGACTGGTTTAGAATCAGAGGTGAAAAGGATGACAGAAAAGGAAATGGTAAATTTGATTTGAACATTGGAGTGGATAACATAAAATTTGGAGTAACGGTAAATGGTGGTTATGATACTAAAGGTAAGAATGTGAGGGGTGGAATAGGATTTAGGGCTATTTACTAATTCTGATTATTAATTTAGATAATTTGAATCAAAAATTTACTAAAAAAATAAAGAGCAGTGAGATTTGAAGTTTCACTGTTCTTTTTTAGATATAAAGCTATTTTATTTAAACCTTGATATTGTCGAATATTATTTTCCATTTAAATAGTAGAAATAAATTCATGAAATTAAAGCTTTTTTTAGTTCAAGTTAAGAAAATTGGGTATTGCAAAGATTAATAAATTATTCTTCTTCCCAACTTTTCGCCTTCTCAACAGCCTTTTTCCAGCATTTGTAATATTTTTTCCTCATTTCTTCGGATAAGTTTGGTGAAAATTCTTTATTTAATTGCCAGTTCTTTTGAATTTCTTCTTTATTTTTCCAGAATCCAACGGCAAGTCCAGCTAAATAGGCAGCACCTAATGCAGTTGTTTCAGTGATTTCAGGACGTAAAACTTTTGTATTTAAAATATCGCTTTGGAATTGCATCAGGAAATTATTTGCTGTTGCACCACCATCGACTTTTAGCGAATTTATTTCAATACCTGAATCTTCTTTCATTGCGTTTATCAAGTCTTTGGACTGGTAGGCGATGGATTCGAGGGCAGCACGAATTATGTGGTTTTTATTAGATCCACGGGTAAGCCCAACAATTGTGCCACGGGCGTACATATCCCAGTATGGCGAGCCTAATCCAACAAATGCTGGAACTAGATAAACGCCACCATTATCATTTACCTGCTGTGCAAAATATTCTGTATCAGAAGCCTTGTCAAAAAATTTTAATTCATCACGAAGCCACTGGATAACAGCTCCACCAATAAAAATACTCCCTTCCAGAGCGTACTCCACTTTTCCATCAATTCCAATAGCAATCGTTGTAAGTAATCCATTATTTGATTTTATACATTTGTTTCCTGTATTCATAAGCATAAAGCAGCCTGTTCCGTAAGTATTCTTTATATCTCCGGCATGAAATCCAGCCTGTCCAAATAATGCCGCCTGCTGATCTCCAGCGATACCTGAAATTGGAATGGAAGTACCGTTTTCTTCGCCAATTGTAATTCCCATTCTTGTTTTGCCGTAAACTTCACTTGAATTTCTAACTTCTGGAAGCATACTTTCTGGAATATTAAGCTCCTTTAAAATTTTTTTGTCCCATTCTAAATTTTTTATGTTAAAAAGCATAGTTCTGGAAGCATTTGTAAAATCAGTAACATGCACCTTTCCACCAGTTAATTTCCATACAAGCCAAGTATCAATCGTTCCAAAAAGCAGTTCCCCATTTTCAGCTTTTTCTCTTGCACCTTTTACGTTATCAAGAATCCATTTTAGTTTTGTTCCTGAAAAATAAGCATCAATTATCAGTCCAGTATTTTCTTTTACATAATCTTCAAGTCCACGTTTTTTCAATTCTTCACAAATTTCAGCTGTTCGTCTACATTGCCAGACAATTGCGTTATAAACAGGTTCACCAGTATTTTTATCCCACACGATTACAGTTTCCCTTTGATTTGTAATTCCGATTGCCGCTACATCCTTTAGGGAAATTCCAGATTGTGCGATAACTTCTGTAAGCACGGAACGCTGGCTTGCCCATATTTCCATAGCGTTATGCTCAACCCACCCCGGCTGTGGGAAAATCTGCGTAAATTCCTTTTGAGCTTTCCCGATGATGTTCAGATTTTTGTCAAAAATAATTGCACGTGAGCTAGTTGTTCCCTGATCTAGAGCTATTATATATTTTTTTTGTTTATTCATAAAAGCCTCCTTATAATAAATTATATCTTGAGAAGTATATTTGTCAAATTTTTAATTTGTAAAATGATGGAATCTGTGATATAATATAAAATATAGCAAAAATTACTAAATTTTTTAAATACAAGGAGGAAAAAGTGAACAAAAAGAAAATTAACACAATCGTTGGCTCAATAGGAGCATTTATAGGTATATTTGTATTTATAACATATATTCCTCAAATTATTGCTAATATAGGTGGAGAAAAAGCACAGCCATGGCAACCACTTACTGCCTCAGTTTCCTGTTTAATATGGGTAATTTACGGATGGACTAAAGAACCTAAAAAAGATTATATTTTAATTGTGCCAAATGCGGCAGGAGTAATATTAGGATTTTTGACTTTCATTACCGCTATTTAGATAAATAATAAAAAAATTACGAATAAGATATTGTTTAAATTTTAAGTTAATTTTAAAAAGGCTGTAAAAATCAGTCTTTTTTTGTTGCCGTTTTAAAGTTGAACGTGATAGAATTATTCAAATTTTAGATTTATTTTGATATTTCAATTTGATTTTGAGAGGATTAAAGTAAGTATAAAAATAGGTTTTTAAAATTATTTTTTCTTTAATTTTTCACGTATTTAGGGTATAATAGACACATAAAATAATGTAAAATTTATTTAGGAGAAAAATGAAAAATAAAATAAATGTACTTGGTTTGGGGCCGGGAAATTTGGACTATACTTTGCCAGTTGTACTAAAAGAAATTGCAAAATCGGATATAATAATTGGCGGAAAACGACACATCGAAAGTCTTGGAAAATATGCTGAAAATAAGGAATATTGCTATATAAAGGCTGACTTGCAAAGAGTTCTGGATTTTATTGAAGAAAATCGAAATAAAAAAATATCATTGATACTGTCTGGCGACACGGGCTTTTACAGCATGCTCACATTTATGAGAAAACATTTTGAAGCAGAAGAACTTAATGTAATACCTGGAATTTCTTCGATCCAGTATATGTTTGCCAGAATTTCTGAATATTGGAATGATGCTTTTGTATCAAGTGTTCACGGCCGAGAAGTTGAGTATGTTCAAAAATTGCGTGAATTTGGAAAAATCGGACTTTTAACAGATAACAAAAATACGCCGCAGAGGATAGCGGAAATACTGATTGAAAATGGAATGGGAGAGGCTATTATTTTTGTTGGTGAAAATCTGTCTTATGAAAATGAGAAGATTTTAGAACTTTCAGCAAAAGAAATGGTAAAGATTGAGGAGAAATTTGAGATGAATGTAGTTGTGATTTATTGGGACGAGAAGAAATAGTGAGTGAAAAAAATAAAAAAATAAATTTTTTCAATAATAAAGTCAAATTTATGAAAAAAGAAAGAAGTGAATAATATGAAAAAAATAATTTTAGGTTTATTTGTATTGCTAAGTTTATCAACTTTTACGCAGGAAAAATATCAAGTGGAAATAGAGCCATCTGCAAAAATATCTCAAAATGTTGTTCAGAGCTATAATTCTCAAATTGAAAAGGAAGTTAGTAAAATATATTCAAAAGAAGAAATGTTTGGAATTATGAATAAAATGATGAACGGAGCTTCTGTTCAAGGGAAAAATGAGGGAAATGACTTAAAAGAATTAATGAATGGTTTTTTTGGAGAAGACTATATTTCTAAAATGATGGATATGATGTTTAAATATTATAAAATTGAAATAGAAAAGATAAATTATATTTCTGAAAATAAAGCGTATGTAAAAGTTAAATTGGGAATTCCTATTAATATGGATGAAATAAAAAGCATGGGCAGTATTGATAAAATGCTAGAAAAAGCCGAGGAGAGTTCTAAAAAACTTGAGGCGGCCTTTAAGAAAAGAACAGGAAAAACAATGGAAGAATATACAAAGTCAATTTCAGAAAAAGATGAAAAAGCAATGAAAAAATATTTTAAAATAATGGGCGAAATTCAAATGGAAATTATGGATGAAGAAATGGCTAAAATGACGAAAAACGGGAAATATGTGGGAAGAAAAGAAATTTTAGAGGCTAACAAGAAGAATGGAAAATGGATGATTGAAAATCCGAATTTTGGGTATTGATTAAATAGAAATAAAATTATTTGTTGAAAGGAAAATAGTAAATTATGCTTGGAAAAATGGAAAAGATGCACAAAGAATTTGAAAAATTTATGAAAAAACGCTTACAAGGAAGGAATGACTGAAAAAGAAATAGAACAATTAATAAATGAATTTCAAGAACAATATGATGAAAACTTTCTGAGAAAAGAAGAATTTAGTGAAAATGAAAAAGAAATTGTGTACGACTATTTAGATTTGGCATTTGAGGCGGATACTGATAGCGAAAGAGTAAAATATGCAAAAAAAGTATTAAAATTGGATAAAGATAATTTGGATGCTGAATATTTAATAGCTAGTGCAACTTCAGCAGATTCACTTGAAATGTTAAAGAAATTGGAAAAAGTAATGAAGCACGGGAATGAAATAATGGAAAGAGAAAAATACTTTGATGAAGAAAATATTGGACATTTCTGGGGAATTTTTGAAACTCGTCCATATATGAGAATAAAGTGTAGCTACGCAAATACTTTAGTGGAAAATGGAATGATGAAAAAAGCCATTAAAGAATATGAAGAGATTTTAAAGTTAAATGAAAACGATAATATGGGAGTACGATTTAGACTAATGTCACTTTATGCTTTTTTTGAAGATGAAGAAAATGCTTTAAAACTTTATAAAAAATACGGTGGGCATGATGAAGTACAAATATTGCTTCCACTTTCAGTTCTTTATTTTAAAAAAGGAGAATCCGCTAAAGCGGCGAATTATTTGAAAAAAATTGAAAAAAATGTGAAAGGAATAAAAAAATTCTTTAAAGATATAATGAATGATAGAGGTGACATTTATCTTAACCAAATAAGTGATATGAGATACAGACGTTTTACAACCGATGAACTTATGTTCTCGTTATCAGATAATGAATATTTGTTTGGAACGAGCATGTATGTTTTCTGGGCTTACAGTAAATTAGGGGAAAAAACTGGGGCAAAATCGAAAAAAGTTGTGAAGTTGAAGAAATAATTTGAACGAGTGATAAACGGGATGTAAGAAAGGAGGAAAAACTATGATAATAAAATTTAAAAATTTAGGAAAAGGAATTTTGAAGAGTAAAAAAATATGAAAAATTATATTTTAGATTTAATAAAAGAAATGACTAAAATTATAAAGTTTAAGAATAATGAAGAAAAATCTTTAAAGAATAAAAATTATACTTTGAAAAATGAGATTTTTGAAAAAAAATTGATAAATAATAGTGAGAATAAGAAAAAAGATAGTTTTTATAGTAAAGAAGATAATATAATAGATGTTACGAACTTTAAAAAAGAAAAGATAGACTATACTGAATTTAGAAATGAAAATATAAAGATTGTTAATAATTGGAAATCTAAATTAGGTAGGATGGAATACTATCGTTTTAGTGAATTAAAAGTTCCTTTTTTAAGAGAAAAAATTTTAGATCTTTATAATAAAATATGTGAAATTTCAAATGTTGAATTGGAAAATAAAAATAAGATATTAGTCAAAGAAATTGCAAAATTTGAAGGAAAAAATTATATTTTTAGAGGAGAAACTTTTAAGAATATTTTTTATGGAGCAATACGAATAATAAATAGTAAATATAGAGGAAATGAAATAGATATAAATAATTATTATTTTAAAGATTTTTGGGATATTTTAGAAGAAGATACAAGTAAAGTTGTAATAGATGAAATAAATAAATATTTAGAAAAATTGCCTAGATTAAATAATGAAATTATTGAATATTACAATTTAACACCAAATGGTTTGCCTTATAGATATTGGGATAAAGATGGAAAATTTAGAGAAGAATATAATTTGTCAGAGTTAGAAAAAAGAATATTGGAAAGGACTAGTTTTAGGCAAACTAAAATTTGGAATAATTATGAAGCTAAGAAGCAAATGATTCTTTTATATTTGGATGAATGGAAAATTATAGAAGAAAGAGTAAAAACTGAAGAAAAACTAAAAAAGAAAAGTAAAAAAATTATAAATGCTATTTTAAATTTACAAGATTATGGTTATTTTGAATATAATGAAATAGAAGGATTATACGCAATTTTAAAAATAGTTGAAAACAAGATTAGAAGCTTTATACCAAATTACAAAATACTTGAAACAGAAAAAGAATTAGAAAGTATAAAAAAATTTTTTCCTAAATCAATGTTAAATGAATTATTAGAAAATATTGAAAATTTTAAGTTATCCAAAGAAAAAATTGAATCAATTATAACTTATGAGATAAAAAACTATCCTAAAGATTGGAAATTAAAATTAGGATACATAGAATTATTCAATGAGAAAAAAATAAATTTAATAATAAGATTTAATAATGATGAGAATTTGGAAAAAATAATAAAAGAATTACTGAAAAAAGAAAAAAATAGTGACTATAAATTATTTTATTTATTTCTATTGAATAGAAATAGAGAATTGAAAAAAACTGAAGTAAAAATGTTAGAAAAAATAATATCTGCTGATAGATTTCAAGATTATAAAAAACTATTAGACAAAGATAATGAAATAACTCAAAAAATATACGAGGAATTAAAATTATTAAAGTTTCAGAAAATGAAAAAAATAGATTTGAATTTAGAAAAAGTAAAAGTGACAAAAGAGAAATTTGCTGAAACAGTTAATATTTTAGAAGAATATTTAAAAGAAGAAAATGAAGAAGATGATATTGGTAAAATTTATAATGAAGAACAAAAAGATATAGTTGTTGAGAATAAAGAAGAAGAAAAAATAGAAAATTTTCAAGATAATAAAATAAAAGAAATATTGAAAATAATAATAGAAACTCAAAAAATGGAAGAAAGTGATTTAAAAAATTATGCTAAAGAAAAAAATATGTCATTAAATGCTTATATAGATTTTATAAATAAAGAAGTGTATGATGTTGTTAATGATCAGGTAGTAATTTTTGAAAATAATAAGGTGAAAATAGATGAATTTTATATTGATGATATGAAGGAGTGGCTGAAAGAAAATGGTTAAAATAAATTTGAAAGAAGCAGATAGTGTAATTAAGGCAATAGAAGGAGGGATAACTCCTAGAAGAGGAATACAGCATTTATTAGTTGGAAGAAATAATGAAGTTCAAGAAATAGTAAAAATATTGGATAAAATAAGCGAAGGAGACAGTGAAATAAAATTTTGGGTGGGAGATTTTGGTTCAGGAAAGAGTTTTATGTTAAGAACAATAGAATCTATTGCTTTACAAAAGAATTTTGCTGTTTCTACAGTTGACTTGAATCCTACAAGAAGATTTTATTCAACAGACGGGAAATCAAAGGCTCTTTACAGTGAAATAATAGATAATATAGTAGTTCAGACTGCTCAAAATGGAAGAGCTATAAATACAATAATAGAAACTTGGATAGAAAAAGTTAAGAATCAAATTGTAAATAATAAAAATTTGAGAATAGAAGAACTGAATGAAAATCCACAATTTATTGAAAAAGAAATACTAAATTTAACTTCTTCGTTTACAACATCATCAATATCTTATGAGTTTGGACAAGCAATTATTCAATATTATAGAGGAATATTAAAAGATGACTATGAGAAAAAGGAAAAAGCTTTAAGATGGCTTCGAGGAAATATTGAAACGAAAACCGAAGCAAAAAGAGAATTAGGAATTGGGAAGATAATCAATGATGATAACTGGTATGAGGCCTTGAAAACATTTGGAGAATTAATTTTAGATATGGGATACTCGGGTTTTGTAGTTAATTTTGATGAATTAGTTAATTTATACAAGATACCTCAATCACAAACTAGAGAAAAAAATTATGAAAAGATATTGAATATTTTTAATGAATGTAAATCTAATAAGGCGAGGGGAATGTTTATAAATTTTGGTGCAACTAAAAAAACAGTATATGATAAAGTTAGAGGAATGTCAAGTTATGAAGCATTAAAAGGGAGATTAGGAACAGAAAATGATGATTTATCAAATTTAATTAATACGAAGAAATCTGTATTATTATTAAAACCTTTGAGCAATGAAGAGATATTTATTCTTTTAGAAAGACTGAGAGATATTTACAATGTAAATTATAAAACTTCTATAGAACTAGATACAAACGAAATAAAATTATATATGGAAGGAAAATTAAATCTTCCAGGAGCAGATGAATTTTTAACACCAAGAGCAGTAATAAAGGATTATATCGAAATTTTAGATTTAATAAGACAGAATCCAAATGAAAAAGTAATAGCAATAATAGAAGCAAAATTAGGAAAAATGAATAAAGTGGAAAAGGATGAAAATAATCTTGATGATGAAATAGAGGTATTTTAATGGATATTTATAATATGTTAAAAAAAGAAATCAGAAGATACATTTATGATCAAAATTGGCAACAATTTACTAAAATACAAACTCATTCTATAAAACTTTATAACGAAAGTAAAGACAATTTAATTTTAATTGCACCTACGGCCTCAGGAAAAACAGAAGCGGCTTTTTTACCTGCAATTAACAGTATTAAAAATTGGGAAGAAGGTGTAAAAATAGTATATATCTCTCCATTAATTGCATTAATTAATGATCAGTTTAATCGAATTTCAGAATTATGTAAATATATGGAAATAACTGTTACTAGATGGCATGGAGAAGCTTCACAAAGTAAAAAAAGGAGTATCTTAAAAAATCCAAAAGGAATACTATTAATAACTCCTGAAAGTTTGGAAGCATTATTTGTAACAAAATCAGATAGAGTGAAAAAGTTATTTTACAGTATTGAAAATATAATTGTAGATGAGATTCATAGTTTTATTGGTTCTAATCGAGGAATTCAGCTTAAATCTTTACTGGAGAGAATGAACTCGTATATAGAAAATAATAATCCTAGGATTATTGGAATGTCTGCAACAGTATCAGAAGAAAATTATTCAGACTTAAAAGAAATTTTTCAAAATGAAAGAACAACAAAAATAATTAGAGATAAAGGAAGAAATGAACTAAAAATAGATTATAATTTTTATTCTGATGAAACAGAAGCATTAAATAAGATTTATGAATATTCTAAAACTGAAACAATGTTAGTTTTTCCGAACACAAGACAAAATGTAGAAATGATAGCGGCAAATCTGAAGAAAAAAGCTCAAAAAGAAAAAATTAATATAAGTTATTTTTCTCATCATGCTTCAGTAAGCAAAAACATAAGGACAATGGTAGAAAATTTTGCTAAAGAATTTAATAAAAATTTATTTACAATATGTTGTACATCAACACTTGAATTGGGTATAGATATAGGAGCTGTTGATAGCATAGTTCAATACAATGCTCCTTATTCGGTGTCATCATTAGCTCAAAGATTAGGTAGGAGTGGAAGAAGAATAGGAATAAATAATTTGCATTTTATTTCAGATGAAAAATGGAATTTATTGCAAGGATTGGCAGCGATTTCAATTTATGAAAAAGGAAAAGTTGATAAAATAGATGTTGTGAAAAAACCTTATGATGTAATGGCTCATCAAATATTATCTTTAATAGTTGAAAAGAGTGAAATAAATTTATCAGAATTTAAAAAATTGAGAGAAAAATATCAAACTTGGAAAAATATTGAATACGAAGAGTTTTCAAATATATGTAATTATCTTTTGAAAGAGAAATATATTGAAATATTGGACAATAATGTTATCGCAGGAATTAATCTTGAGAAATTGTTAAAAAAAGCAGAGTTTTACACTCAATTTAAAGTAGAGGATATGTATTCAGTATACAATAATCAAAATAAAGTAGGGGAACTTCCACTAGGTATAAGAGTAAATATAGATGATAATATATATTTGGCCGCAGGAATTTGGAAAATAAAAAAAGTAGATGAAAAGGTAAAGAAAATATTTGTAAAAAAGGCAACAGATGGGAAAGCACCTAGATTTTTGGGAGAAGAGGGAGAAATTACTGATGAATTAAGAAAAGAAATGAAGGAAATTTTATTCGATAAAAAAAATTGGGAAAAATATTCTGAAAAAATAAGAAAAAATTTGGAAATTATTTCAAAAAATCTTATTTTAAAACAAAAAATTTATTTTTATTTAGATAAAAATAGAAAAGATATAAAAACATTTAGAAGTACTAAAATAGACAGAACTTTGATGATATTATTATTGATTTTTTTAGATTTAAAAGATTTTAGGGAATTAAATGATACAATTCAATCAAATGATAATGTTATAGAAGAAGCTATAAACAATATTATAAAAAGTGGGATAAATGAAACACAAATTGTGAATTTTTTTGAAAATGATATAAAAGAGTCAAGGAAGTTAGAAAAAATAAGTTTAGTAGATGCTTACTTAAGTTCAAATAAATATATGCTTTTAGTACCAGATAATTTAAAAATTAAATATGTTATAGATAATAAACTTGATGTTCAAGGTGTTAAAAATTTTTTAGAAATTAGAAAATGATAGGTAAATGTATAAAATATTTTAAAGTAAATAATTGAAAAATAATTGTCAAAAATTTCAAAATATAGTACAATTATTAGGTAAAAATAGGAAATACATATGCTTTAAATTTTAAAAATTATTTTATTCATTAATAATTAGGAGAATAGAATTGTGAAATGAATTGAAGTAGTAATTTGCATTATGTACTGTTAAAACAACGGAGTTTAGTTACAGATTTGTAAAATGAATAAAAAATCAAAATTATAAATACTGAAAAATGAAGGAGAAAAAATAATGATTAAGGAATATAATCCTAATGAAATTGAAAAAAAATGGCAAGACAAATGGGCACAAAAAGATGTTTTTAAATCGGAAAATAAGATTGAGGGGAAAGAGAATTATTATGTGCTTGAGATGTTTGCGTATCCGTCAGGGAAATTACATGTTGGACATTTGAGAAATTATGCGATTGGTGATGCGATTGCTAGATATAAGAAGATGAAAGGGTTTAATGTGTTGCATCCGTTTGGATGGGATAGTTTTGGGTTACCTGCGGAAAATGCGGCGATTGATCATGGGGCTCATCCTGGGAAATGGACTAAAGCGAATATTGACAATATGAGAAGACAGATGAAGCTTATGGGACTTTCTTATGACTGGAACAGGGAACTTAGCACTTATACTCCAGAATACTATAAGTGGAATCAGAAGTTTTTTATTGAAATGTATAAAAAAGGGCTTGTTTACAAGAAAAAATCTTATGTAAACTGGTGTCCTGACTGTAATACAGTGCTTGCGAATGAGCAGGTTGAAGGTGGAAAATGTTGGCGTCACAGTAAAACTGACGTAATTCAAAAGGAACTTTCACAATGGTATTTCAAAATTACAGAATATGCAGAAGAATTACTGCAAGGGCATGAAGAACTTAGAGGACATTGGCCAGAGCAAGTATTGACAATGCAGAAAAACTGGATTGGAAAATCAACAGGATCTGAAGTTGACTTTATTTTAGATTATAAATTTGAAAATGATGGAAATTCACATTTAAAATTGAATGACAAGGGAGAAGTTGTAATTTCTGTGTTTACGACAAGGCCTGACACGCTTTATGGGGTTACGTATGCAACTGTTGCACCAGAACATCCGTTGGTTGAGGAAGTTATTCTGAAAGAAAATCCTTCGATAAGAGAAGCTGTTGAAAGAATGATAAATGAAGATAAAATTGCACGTACAGCGGAAGATAAGGAAAAAGAAGGAGTATTTTCTGGATTGTATGTGATTAATCCTGTGAATGGTGAAAAAGTGCAGTTATGGATTGCAAATTATGTGTTAATGGATTATGGGACTGGAGCAGTAATGGCAGTGCCGGCACATGATGAAAGAGATTTTCAGTTTTCTAAAAAATATAATTTAGATTTGCAAATTGTTGTAAATCCTGTTGATAAAAATGGTAATTTGGAAGAAGTTTCTGTTGAAAAAATGGAAAATGCGTTGACAAATTCTGGAGTATTAGTAAATTCAGAAGAATTTAATGGATTAAATAGTAATGAAGCAAAAGAGAAAATTACTGAAAAATTGGAAAAAATTGGACTTGGTAAGAAAACTGTGAATTATAGACTTCATGACTGGTTGATTAGTAGACAAAGATATTGGGGAACTCCGATTCCTGTGATTTATGATGAAGATGAAAATATTTACTTGGAAGAGGAAGCAAACTTGCCTGTGAAACTACCTACAGATATTGAGTTTAGCGGAAAAGGAAATCCGCTTGAAACTTCTGAGGAATTTAAAAATGTAATTTTGCCAAATGGGAAAAAAGGTAGAAGAGAAACTGACACAATGGATACTTTCGTTGATTCTTCATGGTATTACTTGAGATATTTGGATTCTCACAATGATAAAGAGCCGTTTAAAAAGGAAGATGCAGATAACTGGACACCAGTTCATCAATATATAGGTGGAATTGAGCATGCAGTAATGCACTTGCTTTATGCAAGATTTTTCCACAAATCATTAAGAGATTTAGGATATGTTGACACAAATGAGCCATTTAAGCGTTTATTGACACAAGGAATGGTTTTAGGGCCTTCTTATTATTCTCAAAATGAAAGAAGATACTTGTTCCCAAGAGAAGTAGAGATGAAGGATGGAAAACCTGTTTCTAAGGAAACTGGAGAAGAATTGGCAACAAAAGTTGAAAAAATGAGTAAATCTAAAAACAACGGAGTAGATCCTGAAGAAATCGTGAAGGAATATGGAGCTGACTCTTCAAGAGTCTTCACATTATTTGCTGCACCGCCTGAAAAAGAATTGGAATGGAATATGAATGGACTTGCAGGGGCTTACAGATTCATAAACAGACTTTATCTGTTAATTTCATCAACAGCTGATTTTGCTGATAAAAATGCATCAAAGGAAGATAATTATGGAATTAATTTAGATGCGAGAAGTGAAAAAGATAAGGAAATTCAGAAAAAATTACATCAGACTGTAAAAAAAGTTACAGACAGCATTGAGGACGATTTCCACTTTAACACAGCAATCGCCGCAATAATGGAACTTCTAAACGATATGACAACTTACAAGCAAAATGTAATTGATAAAAATGATATTTCATCAGAAAGTAAAAAAGTATGGCATGAAGTTCTTGAAAAAGTGATTTTACTAATTGCACCTTTTGCACCGCACGTGGCGGATGAATTATGGAGTGATTTAGGAAATACAACTCTTACTTTTGAGGAAGAATGGCCAACATTTGATGAAAAATTAACTGTGGAAAACAACTTTAACTTGGTTTTACAAGTAAATGGAAAAGTTAGGGATATGATTCCTGCACAAATTGGAATTTCAAAAGATGATGCTGAAAAATTAGCATTTTCTTCGGAAAAAGTTCAGAAATTTACTGATGAGAAGGAAGTTGTTAAGGTAATTGTTGTGCCTAATAAGCTGGTTAATATTGTTGTAAAGGGATAAATGGAAAAAGAGGAGAAAATAAAATGGCTAAAATCGCAGTAACTGGAGTGACAGGGAATTTAGGTGGAATGGTTTCAAGATTATGCAAAGAAAATGGCATAAAAGTGAGAAACTTGGCTAGAAATAAGGAAAAAGCTGAAAAAATGGGATTTTCTGATGTTTTTAAATCAAGTTACGACAAGTCAGAAGATACTATAAAATCGCTTGAAGGAATTGATGTGCTTTTTATGGTGTCGGGTTCAGAAAATCCTAATCGTATTCAGCAGCATAAGGATTTTATTGATGTGGCTAAAATAGCAGGAGTTTCGCACATTATTTATCTTTCGTTTTATAATGCTTCAAAAAATTCTGTATTCACGTTGGCTAGGGATCATTTTGCAACAGAAGAGTATATTAAGGAAAATGGTTTCAAATATACATTTTTGAGGGATAATTTTTATGCGGATTTCTTTGTAAATCTATATAGAGAATATGGAGAAATAAAAGGGCCTGCTGGAAATGGGAAAGTTTCGGTTGTGGTACGTTCGGATGTGTCAGAAGTGGCTGCTAAAATTTTGGAAAATCCAGAAAAATGGGAAAATCAGGCTTTGAATATGACAGGGCCTGAGGAATTGACTATGGAGGAAATTACAAAACTTGTAAGTAAATATTTAGGTAAAGAAATTAAGTATATTCCTGAAACAGTAGATGAGGCTTATGAGTCACGTAAAATCTGGAAAGCCGAACAATGGGAATACGATTCGTGGGTTTCAACTTATACGGCAATCGCTGAAGGTGAACAAGCTGGAATTTCAAATGATATTGAAAAAGTTTTGGGACGTAAGGCGACTTCATTGATGGAATATTTGAAACAATTGTAGTTAAAAAAATAATAAAATAATTTAATAAATTTTTGCAATTTATACTATTCCTTGTTTAAGTAGCAGAATTGTTATAAATCTTGAATAACATACTATTTTTAGTAAAGGATTGATTCAGTTTTGGATAAATAAACATTATTTTTTAAATGGAATTTTAGTATTAATTTGACAAATCAAACTACGTAAATAGATAATGAAAAGTCGGCATTAAAGCTGGCTTTTTATTGTATTTAAGAAGGAGGTTAAAATGACATTGCAACAGTTAAAGTATGTAGTTACAGTCGCTGAAAAAGGAACATTAAGTGATGCGGCAAAAGAGCTGTTTATTTCACAGCCAGCATTGACTAAAGCTATAAAAGAGCTGGAAGATGAAATGAATATAACTATTTTTAACAGAACAAATAAGGGAGTAATTGTTTCTCTTGAGGGAGATAGGTTTCTTGGGTATGCAAGGCAGGTTCTAGAGCAGACAAATTTGATGGAGGAAGAGTATAAGAAGGGGAATAAGATAACTCGGAGATTTTCGGTATCAACTCAGCATTATTCCTTTGCAGTGAATGCTTTTGTGGATGTGATTAAGAAGTTTGGAGAGAATAAGTATGATTTTACGCTTCGGGAAACGCAGACTAATGAGATTATTGAGGATGTGAGCAAGAGGAAAAGTGAGATTGGAATTTTGTACACTTCGGGAGCGAATAAAACTGTGATTGAGAAAATGATAAAAAGAAATAACTTGAAATTTGTCGAACTGTTTACAGCAAAACCACATGTTTTCATCAGCTTTAATCATCCGTTAGCAAAAAAGGAAAGCATTAGCCTTGAGGATTTGAAGGAATATCCATATTTGTCGTTTGAACAGGGAGATTATAATTCTTTTTATTTTTCAGAAGAAATATTGAGTACACTTGACAGGGATAAAAATATAAAAGTGAGAGACAGAGCGACTTTGTTTAATTTGGCAGTTGGGCTTAATGGGTATACGGTAAGTACAGGAATAATCAGTAAAGAGCTGAATGGGGAAAATATTATTGCAAAACCACTGGAAGTGGACGAGTATATGAAAGTTGGAATTATAATGCAGAAAAATATTGAACTGAGTGTTTATGGGAAAGTTTATGTTGAGGCTTTGAAGGAGCATTTGAAATATACAGAAATTCCATAAATTTAAATAGATTGTTATAAACTAAAGTTATAACAAACTGAAAAATAAATATATTTTACAGAAATTAAATATTTGTATATAATAATTTCATCAAAAATAGTTAGTAATATTAAATTAGAATTTTAAAATTGAAAGGTGTTATGCTGATATAATTTTATAAACTTTTGAAAAGGACAGATATTACTATAATAAAGGAGATGAGATTATGAAAACAGCAATTGTTGGATACCCTAGAATTGGGGAAAATAGAGAATTAAAATTTGCAATAGAAAAATATTGGAGAAATGAAATTACAGAAAATGAACTTTTGAAAATAGCGAAAGAGCTTAGAAAAAATCAATGGTTAAAACAGAAGGAAGAGAAAATTTCATTTATTTCAGGAAATACATTTTCATTTTATGATGGAATATTGGATACAATAATTTTATTGAATGCGATTCCAAAGCATTATAGAGATTTAGGGTTAAATGAACTGAATACATATTTTGCAATTGCTAGAGGTTATCAAGGGGAAAAAGGAGATGTAAAGGCTCTTTCAATGAGAAAATGGTATAACACAAATTATCATTATATAGTGCCTGAACTGGATGATTATGCAGAAATTAAGTTAAATTCAGATAAAATATTTAATGAACTTGAGGAAGCTGAGAAATTAGGAGTGAATACTCATCCGTCAGTGATTGGACCATTTACATTTTATAAATTGGCTAAAACAACTGGAAATAAAGATAAAAAAGATTATTTAGATGATATTGTCAATGCTTATGTAGAATTGTTGAGAAAGTGTAACAAAAAAAATATCGAGTGGATTCAAATTGAAGAACCGCAATTGGTAACAGATCAGACAGAGGAAGATATTAATTTGTTTGAAGAAATTTATATGGAGATTTTGAAAAATAAGAAAGATGTAAAAGTATTACTTCAAACATATTTTGGAGATGTGAGAGATTGCTACAAGACAATAACAGAACTTGATTTTGATGGGATAGGTCTTGATTTTGCTGAGGGAAGACAAACTGAGAAATTAATAGCTGAAAAGGGATTTCCAAAAGATAAAGTTTTATTTGCAGGAGTTGTAAATGGGAAAAATATTTGGAAATGTGACTATAAAAAAGTTTTAAATATATTGAATAATTTAAAGGAAAAGGTTAAAAATGTAGTAATAACGACATCTTGTTCATTGCTTCATGTGCCTTATACTTTGAGAAATGAAAAAAAATTATCAGAAAATATATTAAGACATTTCTCGTTTGCTGAGGAAAAATTATCAGAATTAAAAGAATTGGGAGAATTGAGTCAAATTCTTTGGGAAAGTTCATTGGAAAAAGCACAGGAAAATGAATTTTATATAAAAAATCAGGAAATCATAACTTCTGAAAGAGGCATGGAAGACAAGGAAGTCAGGGATAAAGTTGAAAAATTGACGGATAATGATTTTGTAAGAAAAGGTACAAGAAAGGAAAGACAGATAATACAAAGAGAAAAGTTGAATATTCCTTTACTTGCAACAACTACAATAGGATCTTTTCCACAGACAAAGGAAGTGAAGCTAAATAGAAGTAAATTTAGAAAAGGCGAAATTAATAAGGAAGAATATGATAAAAATGTATTCAGTTTCATAAAAGAATGTATTGAATTACAGGAAGAAATAGGGCTTGATGTGCTTGTGCATGGAGAATATGAAAGAAATGACATGGTTGAATTTTTTGGAGAAAATCTGGCAGGATATATATTTACAGAAAAAGCGTGGGTTCAGTCTTATGGAACAAGATGTGTAAAACCGCCAATAATTTTTGGAGATGTGAAAAGAACTAAACCAATTTCAGTTCTATATTCAGAATATGCTCAAAAATTAACTGAAAAACCTGTTAAAGGAATGCTTACAGGGCCTGTAACAATACTAAACTGGTCATTCCCAAGAGAAGATATTTCATTAAGCGAAATGGCATTTCAAATTGGACTTGCCATACGAGAAGAAGTATTGGATTTAGAAAAAGCAGGAATAAAAATAATTCAGATAGATGAAGCTGCACTTAGGGAAAAATTACCGTTAAGAAAAGAAGATTGGCATAAGGAATATCTTGATTGGGGATTGAAGGCATTTAGACTTTGCCATAGCGGAGTAAAAGTGGATACACAGATTCATACACATATGTGCTACAGCCAGTTTGAAGACATAATAAAAGATATTGATAATATGGATGCTGATGTTATAACTTTTGAAGCCTCAAGATCAAAATTGACAATTCTCGATTTCTTGAAAGAAAATAATTTTGAAACAGAAGTAGGGCCTGGAGTTTACGATATTCATTCTCCTAGAGTACCTTCAGTTGAAGAAATTGTAGTAGCTTTGGAAATAATGATTGAAAAAATTGGAAAAGAAAAATTATGGGTAAATCCTGATTGCGGATTAAAGACAAGAGGAATTGTAGAAACGGTAAAAAGTTTGGAAAATCTTGTGAAAGCTACGGAAATTGTGAAAAGCAGATTATAAAAGTGTTGCCAAGTATACTTTTAACAGAATTTTTGATAATTTTATAAAATGAAAAATAAGGGAGTTGATAAATATGTGTACAATAAATGCACCTCACAGACACGATACAGTAGGAAGTTTTTTAAGACCTGAAAGATTGAAAAAAGCTAGAAATGATTTTGAAAAGGGAAAAATTGACAGAGAAGAATTGACGAAAGTTGAAGATGAAGAAATTAAAAAAATTGTGAATAAGCAGATTGAACTAGGATATACAAGTGTTACGGATGGGGAATTTAGACGTAGTTACTGGCATTTGGACTTTTTCTGGGGATTCAATGGAATTGGGCATGTGCATGCTGATAAAGGTTACGAATTTAATGGTGTTGTTACCCGTGATGATACTGCGATTGTTACTGGAAAAATTAGTGGGGAAAATCATCCATTTGTGAAACATTATACATTTTTGCGAGATTTAGTAAAAGATAAAAAAGGTGTGGAAGCTAGATTTACGATACCTGCTCCAGCACAATTTTATGCAGAATTAGTAAGGGAAGATAAACATGTGGCGGCACTTCTTAAAGTTTATCCTGATTTTATAGGATTGGAAGACGATATTGTCAGTGCCTACAAAACTGTTATAAATGACTTGTATAACGAAGGACTTAGAACTTTGCAAATTGATGACTGTACTTGGGGTTGTCTTGTAGACGATGACTTTATTGCTTCGTTTATTGAAAAAAGTGATAGGGATAAAGAAATTATTAGGCAAGAATTTGCAGAAAAATTTCTAAATATAAACAACAGGGTATTTCAAAATAATCCAGAAGATTTGATAATTAATACGCATGTTTGCCGTGGAAATTATGCTTCTACCTGGTTTGGAAAAGGCGGATACGATAAAATTGCAGATGAGCTTTTTGGGAAAGAAGATGTAAATGCCTATTATTTGGAATTTGATACAGAAAGAGCAGGTACTTTTGAATCACTTGCAAAAGTTTCTGGAGATAAAAAAGTTGTTTTGGGATTAATAACTTCTAAAAATCCAACATTAGAGGAAAAGGAAAGTGTAATTGCACGTATAAAAGAGGCTTCAAAATATGTGCCGCTTGACAGGCTTTATTTGAGTCCACAGTGCGGATTTGCTTCAACAGAGGAAGGAAATAGGCTTACAGAAGAAGAGCAATGGGCAAAACTTAGATTTATTAAGGAAATTTCAGATGAAGTATGGGGAGAAAATTAATAATAATTTGATTTATATTTGTAAAAGTGTGTTGTTTATCACACTTTTTTTTATGAAAATATGTTAAAATAGGTTTGAGAATCAAAATATAATTGAACTTTTTTATGTTATAGTAAAACTGCTTTAAAAATAAACTCAAAAGGCTATGACTATTTTACTCAAACCCTAAATCTATATAATTTTAGTAGTTTAATTTTAAATAGGTTTGAGTATAAATTAACAAAATTAAATATTTCTAAGAGTTGAGAAAAATAGCTATAATTTAAAAATTTGGCATAAAATGTTACTAGTGTATATTATTTAAGCAATAAAATCATATAAAATTTGGTTTTAAAATTTTAATAAAGAAATTTTATTTGGTTGAAAAAAGATTATAAAAAATAGAAGGTGGTTATTATGGCACAGGATATGAAAAATTATCTAAAATTAGATCTTGAGAAAATTGAGAAAATGACTCAAATAAAAAAAGATTATATTGAAGGAAAGACTGATTTTGAGACTACTAAAAAATTGATAAAAGAAAACTTTGACAAGATGACAGCGAGCGAATTTGCTTATTCAGAGCAAAAAATTAAAGAACTTGGATTTGATGACAATACGGTTCATGATAAGATGAATGATGTGTTAGGGCTTTTTGAGGATATTATTGTGAAGGATGAATTTGACTTGCCTGAGGGGCATCCGATAAATACGTATATTTTGGAAAATGAAGCGGCTAGAAAGCTGATTGCGGAAATGAAAGAGGAGTTTGGGAAAAAATTTATAAAGAACAGATGGCTTGAACTTTATGAAAAATTATCTCAATTTAATCCTACCCATCTTGCAAGAAAACAGCATCAATTATTTTCAATATTAGAGAAAAAAGGGTTTGACCGTCCATCAAGAATAATGTGGAGCTTTGATAATAATGTGAGAGATAGCATAAGTGAAGCATATAAATTGCTTGAAAATGATAAAATTGAAGAATTTTTGGAAAAACAGGAAAATGTATGGGAATTGACGCTTGATATTATGCATAAGGAAGAAGAAGTGCTTTTTCCAACTTCGATGAAAATGATTAGTGAAGAAGAATTTAAGCAAATGCGTGCTGGAGATGATGAAATTGGATATTTCCTGATTGATAAACCAACTGGATTTTATTCTGAAAACATAGAAAAACAAGATGACAACAGTAATCAGTCTGTAAAAGAGGAAACTGTAAAATCAGAAACTAATGTTCAGAATAATCAAAATGCTGGAAACTTTATGAATGATCTTGCAAGCCTTATGGCAAAATATAATATGGGAAATCAAAATGAAAATAAGAAAAATGAAGTTTTTGATGTGAAGCAGGGGAAATTGACGATTGAGCAAATTAATCTTATTTTTCAGCATATGCCTGTGGACTTGTCATTTGTTGACGAAAATGAAATTGTGAAATTTTATACGGACACTAAACATAGAGTTTTCCCAAGAAGTGCGGGAGTTATTGGGCGTGATGTTAAAAATTGTCATCCGAGGGAAAGTGTGAGTTCGGTGCTGGAAATAATAGATGCTTTTAGAAAAGGGGAACAGGATGAGATTGACTTCTGGCTGGAAATGCGTGGAAAATTCATTTACATCTATTATGTGGCTGTAAGGGACGAAAATGGTGTGTTTAAAGGTGTTCTGGAAATGATGCAGGATGTTACAAGAATTAGAAGTTTGACAGGGGAAAGAAAACTTGTGACTTGGGAAAATAAAGCTAAAGATGAAAAAAAAGAAGTATTTACAAGTAAATATAATTTGAGTGGAAAAACTGTAATAGGGGACATTGTTAAAAAATATCCTTATATTAAGGAATATATGCCATTAATTTCTCCAGAGTACAAACGTCTTTTAGATCCTGTTCAATATATGATGATGTCTAAAATAGCAACTCTTCAAATGATTGCAATGCGTGGAGAACTGGAACTCGATTACTTGATTATGATGATAGAGGCTAAAATTGATGAGGAAGAAAAGAAAAAATAGGGTTTTAAAAAATATTAAATAAAAATAAAAAAGTATCTGTTTGATAGAAACAAAATCATTCGGATATTTTTTTATTTAATTATTAATTTTAAAAGCCCTAAGGGCTGAGGGGTAGAGGTGAAATTATAGGATTAGGATTATCTGCTTAAACTGTAATAAATAATTTAATAATTGCAATAATGTCTACCATCTTGCCATCTCCTATTATTAAATTGTTTATGAGTTGTGTTAAAACTCACTTATTTGTTATAACAAAAAAGACTGAATATTTCCAGCCTAATTTGTAACACTTTTTTTAACAATTTATAATAGTTTAAACCCTTAGGGTTTTAAGGTAATTTTATTATATCATTTTTTTTAAATTATCAATCAAAATAAAATATTGACATCAATAATATTTTGTAGTAAAATTATTTTATAATCAAAGTATTTTTTGAATAATATAAAAGTATATTATAAAAAAAATAAATTTTAAAGGGAAATTTAAGTTTTAGGTTTGATTTTTAAAAAAATTTAGGTGTTTTAATGAATTGGAATAGGGAGGAAAAGTTATGTTAAAAAAATTAGCGGTTTTGAGTTTTATTGTAGTTGGAATGATGGCGTTTGGGGATGAAAATGATACGTTTAATGTAAAATTGGAAGAGTCGGTTGTAACGGCTACGGGATTTGATGATGTTCAAAGTAATCAGATTAAGAATACGACAATTGTAACGGCTCAGGATATACATGATAAGGGATATAATACTGTGGAGGAAATATTGAAACGTACTCCAGGAGTGAATTTTGTAAATAATGCTTTTGGATATATTGTAGATGTCAGAGGACAGGGAGTTCAGGGAGCTGCTAAAAATGTAAAAGTTCTTGTGGACGGTTCGCCTTTAAACATACTTGATATGTCGCATGCGATTTTACCACTAAATTCTGTTTCAGTGGAAGATATTCAGAAAATAGAAATTATTAACGGTGGAGGAACTGTGCTTTATGGTGGAGGAACTGCTGGTGGAGTAATTAACATCATTACAAAAAAAGGACAGGAAGAAGCTGTAAAAAACAAAGTTTATTATCAAAACAGTTCATTCGATACAAATAAATTTGGATTTGGGACAAGTATCAAATTTACAGATAATTTCTTGCTGGATCTGGCATACGAAAATGTTAATGGGAACGGGTATAGACGTGGAGATAAAAGAGATGGTGAAAATTTAAGAGGTGGATTTACATATAATATCGCTGATAATCAAACTTTGAGATTTAGAGCGACAAGATATAAGGAAGAATCAAATGAAACAAGTGGAATAACTAAGGTTCAGCTTGAACAAGACAGAAAACAGCCTGGAACTACTTTGACAGATTCTACTTTGGACAGAACAGAATATAGCTTGAACTATGACATTAAACCAACTGATAATTTGACATTTTCATTGTTAGGATATAATCAGAAAACAATTAGGGATTATGATCAGGATTCGCCTGCTGGAAGAATGACACATAAGACGGATGGACAATTTAAGGATAGAAAAACAGGAGTTGACTTAAAAGGTAAGTATAATTATGGAGTGGGAGATATTATTTTTGGGTATGAATATATAAAAAATAACTCAAACAGAAGTGCCTATGGAGCAATGTATATGAGAAACAGAAGGCTGTTCCCAACATCTACTATTGATATTGATTTACAAAAAAATACACATTCAGCATTTGTACAAGGTAGACACTCATTTACAAATAAATTGGATGGAATTTTGGGATACAGATACGAGCATGCTGATTATGACATTTATAGAACAGACGGAACAAATGTTATAAATAAAAAGTCTAAAAAAAATAATAGTGCTTACGAAACAGGTTTGAACTTTAAATATTCTGATACAGGAAATGTTTATGCAAAATACGAAAGAGGATACAGATCACCAAGTCCAACAGAAATGGTAGATAAATCAGCAAGATACGGATATGTATTAAATAATTTAAAATCTGAAAAATATGATACTTATGAAATTGGTATAAAAGATATGGTTGGGCCATCATTTGTGAGCTTGACAGGATTTTACACTAAGAAAAATGATGAAATTCTTATAAATATGTTAGGGCATGGAATAAACTGGACATATAAAAACTTGCAGGAAACAGAAAGAAAAGGTGTGGAACTGTTTGCAGAGCAATATTTTGGGCCTTTTAGAGTAAATGAGTCAGTTTCTTATGTGGATGCAAAAATTAGTAAGGGTACAGATAAAAATAAAAAAATTCCTTATGTATCAAAAACAAAAGCAACTTTAGGAACGAATTATGAAATTGTAAAAGGACTAAATTTAATGGCGGATTTTAACTACTTCTCAAATTCTGTGGATAGCGACTACGAAAAAATCAAAGGTTACTCTACAACAGATTTAGGGATAAGTTACGCTCATAAAACAGGTTTAGGAGTGCAAGCAGGAATTAAAAACGTATTTGATAAAAAATACTATAAATATAAAAGTGGAGATAGTTATGTTCCTGAATCTGAAAGAACATATTATATTGGTGTAAGTTATAATTTCTAAAAATAATTTTAAATATGGAAAATGGCAGTCAAGCAATTGTTATAAAGTTGTTTGGCTGTATTTTATAAATAAATAAAATTGTTAATTTTTATAAGATACAGTTATTAATAAATATTTTTTCAATAATTTTTATATTTTTTCTTTTTTTATGTGTAAACGGGATCAATCGCCATCCCCTTTTATTTCGCAGTATTAGTTATTTCAATTTCTTTAAATTATAACATCTGAAGATTTTGGCGAAAGTTCTACGCACTAATCCCAGCTTGTCTAAGCATTTTTTTGAAATATTCCCAAATTTTATTTGGGAAAGTAGTCTAAACATTTATTGTTTGGATAAACCTGAATTACTACGAAAACTAAACTCGCTTTTTAATAAAAGTTATTGTCAACTCTTTAAATAATTGCAATTTTAATATTTTGAAAAAGCTCAAACAGTAGTTTTCATTTCAAAAAAATCACGACGATTTTAGTTTAATTACAACAGTTATTTTAATAAAAAATTCTTAAGCAAGATTGTAAAAAATGGAATTAATAGTCTTAAATAAAAAAAGATTAATATAAATTAAGAAAAAAATATTAATAAATGCAGATAAGGAATAAAAGATGGAAATTGAAAGTAGAAAAGTAAAATGTAAAAAGCGTGATAGTAATACGTGGAAAATGTATTCTGGAATAACAATTTTTATAATTGTAGTGGCATTTTTGTCTTTGAAAATAGGAACTGTGGATATTTCGGCAAAAGATATATTTAGGAGTCTTTTAGGTGGGAAAATGGGGGATGAATCGATGAAATCAATAATAATTGATGTGAGGTTTCCGAGAATTATTATGGCGGTATTGATTGGGATGCTGCTGGCTAGTTCGGGGACAGTTGTGCAGTCGGTTTTTCAGAATCCATTGGCGGATCCTTATATAATTGGTATTTCGGCTAGTGCTACGCTTGGAGCTGTTATTGCGTATGTCCTTAATTTTCCTGATGTTATGTATGGAATTTGTGGGTTTATTGTATCGGTTATCGTGGCATTGATAATTTTTAGGATTTCAAGAAGCAGGACTAGGACGGATGTGGCGGTGCTTCTAATTGTTGGGATTGCGATTTCATCTTTTTTAGGGGCATTTACGTCGTTCAGTATGTATTTGATTGGGCAGGATTCTTTTAGAATAGTAACATGGATGATGGGATATATGGGAAGTGCTTCTTGGCTGAAAATCGGAGTTCTTATGATACCTCTTGTAGTTTCTGTTGTTTATTTTTATTTGAAAAGATATGAGATGGATTTACTGATGAGTGGGGATGAAGAGGCACATTCGCTTGGAGTGAACGTGGATGGGCTAAAAAGGAATTTATTGATTGTTTCGGCACTGATTGTTGGCTTTTCTGTGGCATTTACTGGAATGATAGGATTTGTTGGGCTGATTGCACCACATACGGTAAGGCTTGTGCTAAAAAGTGGAAGTAATACTAGGTTACTGCCTTTAGCAACATTGGGTGGAGGGCTGTTTTTGCTGATTTGTGATACGATTGGACGTACAATTTTGGCACCGACGGAAATTCCGATAGGAGTGGTAACTTCATTTTTTGGAGCACCATTTTTTCTATATTTGGCGATAAGAAGGAAAAAAGATGGATAGGATGAGTAGTGGAAATAATAATTCAGAAATTTCGATAAAAAATGTAAGTTTTAGCTATGATAATTCCCAAAAAAAGATAATTGATGGATTAAATATAAATATAAAAAAAGGTGAATTTGTCGGGATTCTTGGTGCAAATGGGAGTGGAAAATCGACACTTTTGAAAATGGTTTTGAAATATTTTCCGATAGAAACGGGGAATATTGAGATTTATGACAAAAATATCAGTTTGTATAGTCCTAAGGAAATGGCAAAAATAATAAGTTTTGTTCCTCAAAAGTCAGCTTTGAATATGCCGATAAGTGTAATTGAAATGGTTTATATGGGACGTACGCCACATATTAAGAATAAGTGGATTGGTTTTGATAAAGAAGATGAGCGGAAGGTAAATGAGATTTTGGAAAAGTTGCAACTTGAAAAATTTAGGGACAGATCGATTTTTTCACTTTCAGGTGGAGAATTTCAGCGTGCTTTGCTGGCAAGGGCATTAGTGCAGGAAACGAGGATTATTCTACTGGATGAGCCGACTTCTGCATTGGATATGAATTATGCTCTTGAAATTATGAAGCTTACATCGGATTTTGTGAAGGAGAAAAAGATTACGGCTGTTATGGTTTTACACGATCTGAATCTGGCTTCGATGTACTGTGATAATGTGATGTTTTTAAAGGATGGAAAAATTGCATATTCAGGGAGTCCAAAGGAGCTTTACAAAAAGGAAGTTTTTTCTGAAATTTATGGATTTGAATGTGAGATTGTGGAAAATAATGAACTTTTGTATGTAATACCTAAAAAAATTTAATAGGAAAGGATGGAGAAAATGAAAAAAATAATAAAAAACTCTTTTTATTTTGCATTGCTAGTTATTTCAATATTTGTGATTTCTTGTTCAAAGAAAAATGCTGAAAATGGTAAAAAGAGGGAAAATAAAAAATATAATAGGATTGTTGTGCTGGATCCTGCGACTGTTGAAATGATTTATATGCTTGGAGCAGAAGATAAAATCGTGGGAGTTGCCAATTTGGAGCGTTCAAAGGTATGGCCTGAAGAAAAGGTTGCAAAACTTGAGAGTGTGGGAACTTTTATGAAGCCGTCGCTTGAAAAAATAATAGCCCTAAAGCCTGATCTGGTTATAATGTCAGCCCTTACAGGCGAAGAGTTGAATAATGGGCTTAAATCAAATAATATTGAGACAAAAAGAGTTCAGGCAAATTCGATAGAAGAAATATTTACCAATTTTCTGGAAGTGGCAAAAATGCTTGGGAAAGAAAATGAAGCAAATAAAATAATCGCTGAAAAAAAAGCAAAGCTGGAAGAAATTAAAAAGATAGCAACTGGTAATAAAAAAGGACTGTTTGTTATGTCAGTTTCCCCGCTTATGGTGTTTGGAAACGATAATTTACCAAATGACATAATGAAATTGCTGAATATTAAGAATATCGCAGAAAATCAGAAGGGGAGAAATCCGATTGTAACGCCTGAATTTATAATAAAGGAAAATCCAGACATCATAATTACATTATTACCAAATCCATCTCAAATTGTGGCTACAAATCCACAGTTAAAAAATGTGAATGCAATAAAAAACAGCAAATTTATTGTTGTAAATTCATCACAAATTTTAAGAGGTTCGCCAAGAACTATTGATCAGATTGAAGAAATTGCAAAAGCGGTTGCAAAGTAAGAATTTGAGGATAATTTATTAAATCAAAATAGAAGGAGTGAAAAAAATGGATATAAGCATAGAAAGAATTTTGGATCACATGAATAACGATCATGAAGATGTTTTGCCTTTGTATGTAAGGCATTTTTGTAAGAGAGAAGATGTGAAGGAAGCAAAGCTGATTGATGTGAATGAAGAGGGGATGACTTTACTTGTAAACGGGAATGAGAGAGTTCAGATTGAATTTACGAAAAAGACTGATTTTAAAGGGATTCATTTGGAAATGATAAAGATGGCAAAGATTGCAAGAAGAGCCTTGAATGTACCTGCACCTGAGCATTATAAGGATAAAGGGCATCAAGAAGAAGAAAAAATGAAAATGGAAATAAGTGATTTTATTGGAAACTTTAAATCAGTTATAATTGGAACTGTGTCGGAAGAAGGAGAGCCGAATGCAAGTTATGCACCATTTTTTAAGTATCACGGGGACAGTTACTTATATGTTAATGAAACAGAAGCATATTTTGAAAATTTTAAGAAAAATGGGAAAGCAAGTTTGCTGTTTATTCAGGATGAAGGACAGGCAATGGTGCCGTCAATGCGACAAAGAGTTACATATAATGCAGAAATTCAATTTTTAGAAAAAAATGATTACTATAATGAAATTTTGGACGAATTTCAGAAAAATGACTTTTCAATACAAATGACTAGAAACGTGCCAGTTTTTCACTTGGTAAGAGCAAAATTGGCAAGTGGAAGATATGTGAAAGGACCTAGACAGGCTTTTGACATCACAAAGGACAGAAGAGTTGTGGAAGTTACGCTGGGAGCAACGGAAAACAGCTGAAAAGAAATGCCAAAGGAAATGCGAAAAGGTGAAATTTCAGAGCCAAATTTGGAGGAGCAGGGAATTTTCCCAAAAAGATTTAAGTCACATAATGATTCGGCGGGAATTGTATCGGATTATTTCAGGAAAAATAAGAAATTTGGAACAGAAGCGGAACTGCTGGAAAGAATGCAGAAACCTGCGGAAAATGAACTTGGAACAATTTACGTCCATACTCCATACTGCGATAAAATCTGTTCATTTTGCAACTTGAACCGAAAGCAGATTGACAATGATTTGGAAGATTACACAAATTTTCTTGTTTCAGAATTTGAAAAATACGGAAAGACACCTTATATGAAAAGTAAAAAAATAAATGTAATTTTCTTTGGTGGTGGAACACCGACTATTTATAAGGAACACCAGCTGGAACGAATTTTAAAGGCTATAAATAATAACTTTACGTTAACAGACGACTGTGAATTTACATTTGAAACAACATTGCACAACTTAAATCCAAAAAAAATAAAAGTTCTGGAAAAAGGCCGAGTAAATCGGCTAAGTGTTGGAATTCAGACTTTTTCTGACAGAGGAAGGAAGATTCTAAACAGGACTTTTTCAAAGGAAGAAACTGTAAAAAGACTGAAAAATCTTAAAGAGAGTTTTAGTGGAATGGTTTGTACTGATATAATTTACAATTATCCCGATGAAACGGTTGAGGAAGTGCTGGAAGATGCGAGAATCGTGAAGGATCTCAAAATAGATAGCACAAGTTTTTATTCGCTTATGATTTATGAAGGCTCTCAAATGTCTAAGGATATACGAAATAACACATTGGAGTTGAATTATGAACTGAAAAAAGACTTTGAACTGCATGATGCTTTTCTCAAAAGTATGCTTGAAAGTGGAGAATATGAAGTGATGGAGCATACAAAAATTATCAGAAAAGGAAGAGATGAGTATAGATATATAAGAAATACACATCAAGGGAAGGATATTCTGCCGATTGGAGTAGGTGCAGGCGGGAAAATTGATAATTTTGAAATTTTTAGATTAAGTCAGGACAAGGCATTTTATGCAATTTCTTCAGATGAAAATGAACTGAAGATGAAACGAATAAGTGGACTTTTACAGTATCCGAAAGTTTATTTTGACAAATTAAAAGAATATGTTTCCGATGAAATGTTTGATGAAATTTATAAGATTTTTGAAAATTTTGAAAAAAAAGGATACTTGAAAATTCATGAAACTTACACAGAACTCACGCCAGAAGGAATTTTCTGGGGAAACAACATAAGTGCAACAATATTAAAAAAATGTTTAGGAGGTGTAAAGGATGTCAAGCCTAGTAGTCTTTTCCACATCAACAGGAAACACAAGAAAAATAGCTGATGCCATTTTTTCAGCTTTAAAGGATACAGATAAAAAAATAGTGGATGTGAATGAAATAAATAAAGTAAATTTCAATAAATTTGACAAAATTATTATTGGTGGCTGGATTGACAAGGGAGAGATTGATGAAAAAGCCAAAGAGTTTTTGACTAAGCTAAAAAATAAAAAACTAGGACTTTTTGTAACAATGGGTGGAAATCCAGAAACAGACAGGGCGAAAAACTGCTTTCAGGAAATAAAAAAATCATTGGAAAAAAATGGAAACATTGTAGAAAAAATATTTGTATGTCAAGGTGCGATTGATCCTAATCTAATAAATAAATTCCGTGAAATGACAAAACAGGGTATAGTAGGGCCTTTTGCAGCAACTCCAGAAAGAGAAACCAGATGGGCAGAAGCGGTAAAACATCCAGACGAAAAGGATATTGAAAATGCTAAGAGAATATTTGGAGGATTGTAAAATTAAGAATAAAAATAAGGGGGATAAATTGTGAAAATAATTTATGTAATTGCAGGATTACTGGCAGTAACACTGGGATTTATAGGAGCTTTTCTGCCAGGGTTGCCGACGACACCATTTTTATTATTAGCTAGCTTCTGCTTTGCAAAGGGCTCGAGGCGATTTGACAGATGGTTCAAATCAACAAAGCTGTATAAAAACCATCTGGAAGACTTTGAAAAAAACAGAAGTATGAGTTTAAAAGCCAAAATAGGAATATTACTTTTTTCAAGCGGAATGATGCTATTTCCAATAATTAAATTTAGTAATCCTTATGTAAGAGGCATATTTGTTTTGCTGGAAGTTTTTAAATATTATTATTTTATTTTTAAAATAAAAACAAAATTTTAAAACAAGGGAAATAAACGCCTTTCCCTTGCATCTCTGACTAGTTTTTCTTTAAAAAATGAGAATTATATCTTAGAATTGCTTAAAAATATTAGGCTTATATACTTTATTAGAAAAGTTTGTAATAAATTCATTATTAAAATGAGGTTTAGTATAATAAAAATTCTTTTCATTTTATAAAGTCATTGTAAATTTAAATAAAAGCCATAGTCTAGACGTAGGTGGAGGATTTGTGACAATGAGCATTCCTGCGAAAACTAAATAAAGAAAAAAATTTAAAAATTATTTATTAGTAATCATAACTTGATATATTTTAAATAGAAATAATGCTTAAGAATAAATTTTTTAAAAAATATGATATAATAGAAAAAAATAAGTAAATAAAAGATGGGGGAAATAGTAAGATGAAAAATTATTTAAAAGGGATAAATCAAAGACTTGGAAATATTTTGGTGAATATTCGGACTTTGGAGGAATTGGAAAGAAAGACAAAAAGTGTGGTAGATGAAGAGGGGAATGTATTTGAGTACAATCAGAATGTTAAAAAAGTTAATGATTTTATAAAAAAGGGAGAATTTAAAAGGGCGAGAAGTGTTTTGGAAGAGATGAAGGGGCTTCATCGGATGGGGTATTACGAACTTGGGAAGTATTATTATTTTTGTGAGGGGGATTTGAGCAAGGCGGAGAGCAACTTGTATATTGCGTTTGAAAATGGGATTGTGAAGGCTGGGTATTGTTTGGGGTTGTTAGAGGAAAAGAGTGGAAATATAAATTTGGCTAGAAATTGGTATGTTACCAGTTTTAATTTTTCTGAGCAGTCTGTTATGAAGCTGTTTTATTTTGCTATTAGAGAACAGAATTTCTGGGCAATAGATGGATATTTTTATTATTTGTTACAATATGAGGAAAGTGCTAAAAATCTATATGAATTTGCAAAATATTATTTTTGGAGAAATGATTTTGAAAAAATAAGGGAAATTCAGAATAAACTGCTGAATGAAAGCCAGATTTTGTATTTGACAAAAGAAATTTTATACAATGTTGAATGTATGCTTGGGGATGAAAAGAGCAGGGAATATATAAAATTTGTGGAAAATGCTAAAAATTTTGAGAAATTGGGTGAAGTCGAAAGAGCAGAGGAGTTTTATAAAAAATCCATTGAATATAATGAATATGGAAATATAGAACTAGCTAAATTTTATGGAAAATCTGCAGAATTTGATAAATATGAAAAACTAAAAAAGATTTTTAAAAATAATTTTCTAAAACAAATACGAGCAGAATCCTCTTATCAACTTGGAAGATACAGTGAACACCAAAACAATCTTTCCGATGCAATAAACTGGTACGAAATATCTACAAAAAATGAGAATTATAAGTCTTTTTACAGACTTTCAAAATTGCAAAGCCAAAAATTTTCTGAAACAGAAACAAGTTTACAGAATGATTATTTTAAATATTTAAAAAAATCTGCGAATTTAGGATATGGACTAGCAATGATTGAAGTGGTATTTGATTCACATTTAAACAGTCTGGAAAGTTTTGAGGTGGCAGAGAAGATTTTGACACAGAATAATGTTTTTGAATTGACACAGGCAATATCAAATGAGGCGAAAATGATTTATTTTGGGAATGAAATTAAGGAAGTTCTGGAAATAAATTATGAAGAGGAAAAGACAATACAATAAAGGTGTTGGTTAAAAATGAGAAAAAAAGAAAAAACCGTTTTAAATGAATTAATCAAATAAGACGGTTTTTTGCTATTGGTTATAAAATTTAAAATTCTAGTCTTTTTTTACAACAGGTTTTAATGTTCCCAATACGAAAGCTGCTACGATACTTCCAATAATAACTGCTATTAAATATAGGAAGAAGTTGTTGCTCAATGCCATTACTAAAATTCCGCCATGTGGAGCGGGTATTTTTATGTTGAATAAACCTGTCAATGCTCCTGCAATTGCTGAACCAATAACACTTGCTGGAATAACTCTCGTAGGATCTGCCGCCGCATAAGGAATTGCACCTTCTGTAATGAATGAGAATCCCATAATGTAGTTTGTAAGTCCAGCTTCTCTTTCTTCTGCTGTAAATTTATTTTTAAAGATTGATGATGCTAATGCAATTGCGATTGGAGGAACCATTCCGCCTGCCATAACAGCTGCCATTGGTAAACTTCCGCCTGAAGTCATTGTAGCTGCTAATGTTCCAGAACCAAATACATAAGCTGCTTTATTTACAGGGCCTCCCATATCAATAGCCATCATTCCGCCAAGAACTGCACCCAATAGAACAGCGCTTGAACCAGACATTCCGTTTAACCAGGTATTTAAAGCATTGTTAATTATTGCTGCAAAAGGATTTATAACAAGTACCATTGCTATACCTGTAATTAATACTGATAAAACTGGGTATAACAGTATCATTTTTAATCCACTTAAAGATCTTGGCATTCCAGATAATGCTTTTACTAAACCTCGTACAACATATCCTGCTAAAAATCCACCAAGTAACGCACCGATAAATCCAGAACCACCAGCTGAGGCAATAGCTCCCGCTACTAATCCTGCAGCAAGTGCCGCTCTTTCACTAATACTATAAGCAATATATCCAGCTAAAACTGGCACAAATAATCCAAATGCTTGTCCGCCAATATCTTTTAACATTTTAGCTAGTGGTGCTTTAGAACCATATTCTGCTCCAGCTCCACCATTACCAGACAATGTATCTACTAAAAATGCTAATGCAATTAAGATACCTCCACTTATTACTAATGGAAGCATATATGAAACTCCACTTAATAAGTGTTTGTAAAGTCCTTTTTTCTCAGATGAAGATGATTCAGAAGAAGCTGTAGAAGAACCGCTTGCATGGAAAATAGGAGCTTTTCCATCTAAAACTTGCTGAATTAATGCTTTTGCGTTGTTAATTCCTTCTTTTGCCTCTACTTGAATTAATGGTTTTCCATCAAATCTGTCAACTTCAATATTTCTGTTAATTGCTAAAATTACACCTGTAGCTTTTTTAATATCTTCATCAGTTAAGACATTTTTTCTTCCGTCGGCACCGTTTGTTTCAACTTTTATGTTTATTCCCATTTCGTCAGCTGCTTTTTTCAGGGCTTCTGCCGCCATATAAGTGTGAGCAATTCCTGTTGGGCAGGCTGTTGCTGCGATTATGTAAGGAGCGTTTTCATCTGATGAAGTCTGTGCAGGCGCTGCTTCTTTCTTTTCTTCCTCTGCAAATTTTTCTGCCTCGGCCTTGTTGATGATTTCCAATACTTCGTCGGCAGTTTTTGCATTTTCTAATGCCGCCTTAAAATCATCATCCAGTAATAATTGTGATAATCTTGCAAGTGTTTCGATATGAGTGTTGTTCGCACCATCTGGAGCTGCAATCATGAAGAACAGTGTCGCAGGCTCTCCGTCCAATGAATCATAGTCGATTCCTTCAGGCTTTCTTCCCATAGCAAGTGCAGGCTCTTTTACAAATTCTGTTTTCGCATGTGGAATTGCGATTCCTTCCCCAATTCCAGTCGAACTTTGCTCTTCCCTTGCCATCAACGCCTTAACGTAACCGTCATAGTCATTTAAGACACCTGTTTTTTCATGCAATTTTGCAAGTTCTTTAATAACATCTACTTTATTTGTAGATTTTACATCCAGATTTATTCTATCTTTAATCAGTAAATCTGATATTTTCATATTTATACCATCCTTATTAAATTTATTTTTGTATTTAACATAATAAAACCACTTTAAAATTCGATTCCAAAATCATCATTATTTTACTCAAATTGAAATTTGATTTTTATTAATTTAAGTCTATTTTAGAAAGTTTCTTTTGTAATTTCAATTTCGCTGTATAATTTATTTACTAAATCTTTTTCTGCAAGTCCATAGGAATAAGCTGTTGCACTTCCTGAAGCGACTGCCAGTTTAAATGAATCTTCTGGAGAAAGACCTTTTACAAATCCGGCGATAAATCCTGCAACCATAGAATCTCCTGCTCCGATTGAGTTAATCAGCTGTCCTTTTGGAACCGATGCTTCCAGCACAAAATCCTTGTTTACAAGCAATGCGCCTTCGCCACCTCTGGAAAGAATAACATTTTTTACACCTTTGTCTAAAAAGAATTTACATTTTTCCACAATTTCAGCCTTTGTTTCCAATTTTTCATTAAACATTTCCCTCAGTTCGTGAATATTAGGTTTAACAAAAAGATTATTGTGAATATTGTCCTGCAATAAATTTCCTCTTGTATCAAGCACAATTTCCACATTAGCTTTTACATTTTCAGATAACTCTTTGTAAATTTTGCTGCTAATTGAAGCTGGGATACTTCCTGAAAGCACAAGAATATCTCCATCTTTCAAATCAGAAATTTTGTTAGTCAGTTCCTGTAATTTTTCCGCTGTAATTTCTGGTGAAACTCCTGTAAGTTCTGTTTCCTTGTCATTGCCATTAACTTTTACGTTAATTCGAGTATTTCCTTCAAGTTCCACAAATTCAGATTTTATGTTGTCCTTTTTTAGATCCTTAATAATAAAATCCCCAACAAACCCAGCAACAAAGCCAATTGCTGTAGATTCCACATCCAGATTTTTCAATACTTTTGAAACATTAATTCCTTTTCCTCCAGCCCTATAATTTACTTCGTGAGCAAGATTCAGATGTTCAGCCTGTAAATCATCTTTCAGATACATGTCATAATCCAATGCTGGATTCAATGTCAACGTGTAAATCATCATTCTCCTCCTTAAATTTAACTATTTTTAAACATTGTTTTCCACTATAATATTTATAACATTTGATAATTAAAAAGTCAAACATTTAATGATATTTTATTATTTTTTTCTGATTGACAATTTAGAAATTTCTATGTATAATAAACTTAGTTATTGGAAAAAGTAAATTAATTTAAAATAATTATGCGAGTGTGGTGGAATCGGTAGACACGCTATCTTGAGGGGGTAGTGGCTTTTAGCCGTATGGGTTCAAGTCCCATCATTCGCACCACCGATTAAATAAATTTCTATATAAAATTATTTTAAGAAAAAATATATTTTTCAACAAATTTCAACAAAACTAACTAAAAAATAATTTGCGAGTGTGATGGAATTGGTAGACATGCTATTTTCAGAGGGTAGTGGCAGTAGCCGTACGGGTTCGACTCCCGTCACTCGCACCACAAAAAATAAATGATAATTATATAAAAAATCACAGTTATTTAGGCTAGCTGTGGTTTTATTTTTTATAATCGCAAAAATTATTATGTAAATTTTTTGAAAATCATAAGGTAAAATGTTAAAATCTGTGTTACAATATTATTATTATAAGAAAATAAATTTTTTAATTAAAATTTTTGTATGAGGAGAAAAATATGGAGCAAACTGAAACATTGATAAAAATTAATAATCTTGTTACAAGTTTTCGGATAAAGGATGAATATTTTCCCGCTGTGGATAATGTTTCACTGGAACTTAGAAGAAATGAGATACTTGCGATAGTGGGGGAGTCAGGATGTGGAAAAAGTACGCTTGCAACTTCTATTATTGGACTGCATAATCCGAATAACACTAAATTAAAGGGAGAAATCAATTTTGAAGGGAAAAATTTGGTAGAAATTGATGAAGAAGAATATAATAAAATTAGGGGAAATAAAATTGGCATGATATTTCAAGATCCTCTATCGGCTTTAAATCCGCTTATGAGAATAGGAGAACAAATTGAAGAGGGAATGATTTATCATACAAAATTGTCCAAAACTGAAAGAGAAGATAGAATGCTGGAATTACTGCAAAATGTAGGAATAAAAAATCCAAAACGTGTAGCAAGGCAATTTCCGCACGAATTATCTGGAGGAATGCGTCAAAGAGTTATGATTGCAATAGCACTTTCCTGCAAGCCTGAAATTATTATAGCTGATGAGCCGACAACTGCACTGGATGTTACAATACAGGCACAAATACTGGATTTGCTAAAAACTTTACAAAGTGAAATAAATGCTGGGATTATACTGATTACACATGATTTGGGCGTTGTTGCTGAAATGGCGGACAGAGTGGCAGTAATGTACGCTGGAGAAATTGTAGAAATCGCAAACGTAAATGATTTATTCAATAATCCAAAACATCCCTACACAAGATCCTTACTAAACTCAATTCCGCAACTTGATACAGAAACTGAAAAATTACACGTAATTCAGGGAATTGTTCCGTCATTAACTAAATTAACTAGAACAGGATGCCGTTTTTCTCAAAGAATTCCATGGATAAAGGAAAGTGAACACGAAAAAAATCCAACATTGCATGAAGTGGAAAAAGAGCATTTTGTAAGATGTACTTGCTGGAAAAATTTTCATTTTGAAAAATAAATCATAGAGTTAACTTATTTTTAAAATTTTAATATAATAAATTTTTTGTTAATAAATATTTTTTCTGTATTTTCTTTTTTTATAAGTAAGGGGGATAATTCGTCCCTTTTTACAATCCCGGCTTGTCTAAGCATTTTTTGAAAGCAAAATCGAAAATTGCTGTGTAAAACTTCGCTCACTTTCGCGAATATAAAGTGAATTTAATTCTACAAACGGATTTATTATAGAAGTTACGACGAAAGAAACATATAAATATGTTTAATCAATTTTATTTCCAAAAAATCAGGATAATTTTTAGTTTAATTGATGCGAATAATCTAACTAAAATAAAAATTAAGCAAAATTTCGTTAAAGAAAAAATAACTGTTTGAGATTTTGGATTAAATTTTAAATTATATACAGTTATTAATGTTGAAATAATCTTAATTCAAAATCGAGTTTTATTTTTTCTTTATAAGAAAGTTTTGTGTAAAGCGGGGTTGTAAGGGCATGGCGTTTGATGCCCTTACGTTAAAACAGAAAGTATAAATAGAAAATAATTATAATTATTAATTGGAAATAAGAACTTAAAAACATTGAATATTGGAAAGGAAAAATAGAAATATGAGTTTTATTGAAGTGAAAGACTTGAAGGTTCATTATCCTATTCGTGGGGGCTTTTTCAATAAGATAATTGATTACGTTTATGCTGTGGATGGTGTCAGTTTTACTATTGAAGAAGGGAAGACTTACGGGCTCGTGGGGGAGTCAGGGTCTGGGAAGTCTACGATTGGGAAGGCTATAATTGGGCTGGAGAAGATAAAAAGTGGAAAGATTATTTATGAAGGTAAGGAAATTGATGGTAAGTTTCGGAATAGAAGAAGTGAGTATAATAGGAATGTTCAGATGATTTTTCAAGATTCGTTGTCTAGTTTAAACCCTAAGAAAAGAGTGATTGACTTGATTTCTGAGCCTTTGAGAAATTTTGAGAATTTGACGTCAGATGAAGAAAAGAGGAAAGTATCGGAATTGCTGGAAATTGTAGGAATGAATAGGGAAGATATTTACAAATATCCGCATGAATTTTCTGGCGGGCAGAGGCAGAGGCTGGGAATTGCACGGGCTGTTGCGACAAAGCCTAAGCTAATTATTGCAGATGAGCCTGTGTCAGCACTTGATTTATCGGTTCAGGCACAAGTTTTGAATTATATGAAGGATATTCAGGAGCAGTTTGGGCTAAGTTATCTTTTTATTTCCCACGATTTGGGAGTTGTAAAGCATATGTGCGATTATATGTTTATAATGTATCGTGGAAGGTTTGTGGAAACTGGGACAAAGAATGATATTTATAAAAATCCTGAACATTTTTATACAAAACGGCTAATTGCCGCAATTCCAGAAGTACATCCTGAAAAAAGGCTGGAAAATAAGAAAAGACGATTAGAAATTGAAAAGGAATATTTGAAAAATGAAAAAAAATATTATGATGAAAATGGGCGTGTCTTTGATTTGAAAAAATTGACGGATACCCATTTTGTTGCTTTTAAAGATGAAATAGTGAAAAATAACGGAAAAGGGGGAAAATAATCAATGTGGAAAACAGTTTTACGAAGAATTCTGGTTATGATACCGCAACTATTTATACTTAGCCTATTAATCTTTGTTCTGGCAAAACTTATGCCGGGAGATCCGTTTACTGGGCTGATTACACCACAGACTGATCCTGCGGCACTTGAAGAATTGCGAAGAAAGGCAGGATTGCTGGATCCTTGGCATATTCAGTATGTAAGATGGCTAAAAAATGCCGTTTCTGGAAATTTGGGGATGAGCTACACTTATAATGTTCCTGTAAAGACGCTTATTGGGGAACGTGCAGTAAATACTTTTATTTTATCGCTACTTAGCCTTATTTTGACATATTGTATTGCAATACCGCTTGGAATGCTTGCTGGACGTTATCAGAACTCATTTCTTGACAAATTTGTTACATTTTATAATTATGTGAGCTATGCGATTCCGACTTTTGTGCTTTCGCTTATAATGATTTGGTTTTTTGGATATACGCTTGGATGGTTTCCAACAACTGGATCGGTGACGGCTGGACTTAATACTGGTACTTTGGGACATATTTTGGACAGGATTTATCACATTATATTGCCTGCAATTACATATGCATTGCTAGGAACAACTTGGATTGTGCAGTATTTGAGAAATGAAGTAATTGACGCTAAGAATTTGGATTATGTAAAAACGGCGAAAAGTAAGGGAGTGCCAGAAAATAAAGTTTATTCAAGACATATTTTCAGAAATTCGATTTTACCGATTGCAGCGTTTTTTGGTTATTCGATAACAGGGCTTCTGGGAGGTTCAATTTTTATTGAAAAAATATTTAGTTATCCTGGAATGGGAGGACTGTTTGTAAATTCAATTATAACACGGGATTACAGCGTTGTCACAGCATTAATACTGCTGTTTGGATTTTTAACATTGCTTGGAAGTTTGCTTTCAGACATTATTCTTAGCATTGTTGATCCTAGAATTAGAATAGAGTAGGTGGTGAAAAAATGTCTAATAACGAAATTTTAAAGGAAAATAACGAAAAAGCAGAAAATTTTGACGAAATTAAGAAAAGCGACAAACCGACTGGAATTAGTGTTATTGTAAGAGAGATTTTAAAAGATAAGCTGGCACTTGCTTCGCTTATTATTCTTATCATACTTTTTGGAATAATTTTTATTGGATCGCTTTTTGCAAATCAGGAGGAAATTATGAAAATAAGTCTTCTGGATAAATATGCTATTCCTATGAAAGAGGGATTTTGGCTAGGCTCTGACTCTGGAGGGCGTTCAATATTGGGGCAGTTGATACTAGGTGCTAGAAACTCGATTATTATTGGTTTTACAATAACGATTCTGACATCAGGAATTGGGATATTTTTTGGTTTGATTGCAGGATATTATGGAAAATGGGTGGATAACGTAATTATGAGAGTTATCGATTTTATTACGATTTTGCCTACACTTATGATAATTATTGTGTTTGTTACTATTGTTCCAAAGTATACGATAGCGACTTTTGTGCTGATAATGAGTGCGTTTTACTGGGTTGGAGCAGCAAGGCTGATTAGAAGTAAGGCACTTGCAGAAAGTCAGAAAGATTACATTTTGGCTTCAAAGACTATGGGAACAAAGGATTTTACGATAATTTTCAGGGAAATACTGCCTAACTTGAGTTCAATTATAATTGTGGAATTGACATTAGGTTTTGCTGGAAATATTGGAATTGAAACAGGGCTTAGTTTTCTTGGCTTTGGATTACCGCTTTCTACTCCAAGCCTTGGGACTTTGGTCGGTTATGCAGCAGATCCGGAAGTATTGTCAACAAAATTATGGATTTGGCTTCCAGCGTCAATATTAATTTTAATTATGATGCTGTGTATTAATTATATCGGACAGGCTTTAAACAGGGCAGCTGACGCAAAACAGAGAAGAGGATAGGAGGACAATATGAAAAAATGGAAATTAATAATCACGTTTCTTGTATTAATATTCGCAGTTTCGTGTAATCCTGGTAAAAAGAGAAGTGAAATGCCGGGAGCAAAACTAAATTTATCATTATTTCCAGAAAAAACATCAAATAATGAGCCTGCAGTAGAAGGCGGAACTTTGAAAGTGGCGATAGTAAAGGATGATCCATTGGTTGGGGTTTTTAATGAAACATTTTATTCAGATGGCTATGATGGCGAGATTATCTCAATGTTTTTAAGTTCGAGTATATTTGAAGTAGACGAAAATTTTGAGATAACAGATACAGGACCTGCAACTCTTACAGTTGACGCAAAAAATAAAAAAGCTACAATAAAAATAAAAGATGGCATAAAATGGTCTGACGGACAGCCTCTAACATCTGATGACATTATTTTCCCTTATGAAATTATAGGAAATAAAGATTATACAGGTGTGAGATATACTGAAGAAACTCAGAAAATTGTTGGGATGAAGGAATATCACGATGGGAAAGCCCAAAATATTTCAGGAATAAAAAAAATAGACAATAAAACGGTGGAGATCTCATTTCTACAACTGGGACAAAGTATTTACACAGTTGCAAACGGTTTAGTTGGAAATGCACTACCAAAACACTATTTAAAAGGAACTCCGATAAAGGACTTGATTTCATCGGATAAAATTAGAATAAAACCAGTAACATTGGGGCCGTATAATTTGACAAAAGTTTCACGTGGAGAGAGTCTGGAATTTACGGCAAACCCGTATTATTACAAAGGAAAGCCAAGAATTGACAAGGCGATAGTGCAAGTGGTAAACTCGCAATCAATAGTGGCTGCGTTAAAAGCTGGAAAATATGATTTTGTATTGGATATGCCGGATTCACTGTACAATAATTATAAAGATTTGAAAAATATAGAAACTTTAGGGCAACAGGATTTGTATTATTCGTATTTAGCTTTTAAATTGGGGCATTATGACAAGGCTAAAGGTGAAAATGTGACAGATCCGAATGCCAAGATGTCAGATGTGAGACTACGGCAAGCACTTGCATACGGTATAAATGTTGAGGAAATAGCACAGGCATTTTATTTTGGGTTAAGGCAGGAAGCGACTTCAGCAATTCCTCCTGTTTTCAAGAAATATTTTCCAAAGGATTTGAAAGGTTATCCGTATAATCCTGAAAAAGCAAAACAGTTATTGGATGAAGCGGGATACAAGGATGTAAATGGCGATGGAATCCGTGAAGATAAAAATGGAAAACCTTTTGAAATAAAGATGGCATTTATGGCTGGTGGGGATGTGGCAGAGCCGCTTGCTCAAAATTACATTCAAAGCTGGAAAAAGATAGGAATAAAAGCTGTTCTTACATCAGGAAGATTGCTAGCTTTCCAGAATTTTTACGAAAAAGTGCAGGGAGATTCTAAAGATATAGATGTGTTCTTTGGAGCTTGGGGAGTTGGAACAAGTCTAGATCCAACTGGATCAGCAGGAAGAAAATCCCAGCTTAACTTTTCTCGTTTTGCATCAGAAGAAAATGACAGGCTAATAGGTGAAATATTAGGAGAAAAATCATTAACAGTTCCAAATTATAAAGTGGAAGCATACAAAAACTGGCAAAAATACTACATTGGGCAAGCAGCGGAAGTCCCGTTAATGTACAGATACAAACTTTATCCGATAAATAAACGGCTAAAAAATGTGTATATTGGTTATGATTCGTCATTAAAGGATGAAGGGATTCATAAGTGGGAATTAACGGCAATTACACCAATGAGATAGTTTTTTACAAGATTTATAACTTATTTTCTTTTATAAATAAAAATAAAATAATTAATAAAAAATGTAAGGGCATGATAATAACAATGCCCTTACTTGAAAATACAATATAAAAATTTAAAATTTGTAAGTTTGATTTTGAGATGGTTTTATTGTGGTTTAGAGATAGGTTAAAACAATGTGTAAATAAAATCAAGATTATATATTTTTCAATACTATTTCCAGCATTTCATCATTTATATTCTCTATTGCTCTTAAATTATTCTCATTAACACACGAAATCACGTTCCATCCATATTTTACTGACAACTTTTTAGCAACTTCATACGCATTTTTTAAATAATTTTTGTCTTTTTCGTGAATATCTTTCTCTTTTTTACCAGTTATTTTATTTTCCCTGTCTTTCATAAGTTTTTGACTAAACTCAAAAGGAATGTCCAGAAAAAACACAATATCTGGCTTCGGTATTCCAATTTTATCCCATTCCAGATCTATCAACCAATTTAAATATTTTTCTTTCTCAGCTTCATCCAAAATTTTGGGTACCTGATGAATCATATTTGAAATTGTGTATCTGTCACTAATAACAATGCCGCCATTATTATAAAAGTCTTCCCATTCTGTCTTAAACGAGGCAAACCTGTCAACTGAGTAAAGAACCGAAGCTGCATAGGCATTCACACTTTCAGCCGTTTTTCCAAATTCACCTGCAAGATACATTTTCACTGGCTCGGAGGCTCTGCTTTCATAGTTCGGGAAAGATATTTTTTTTATCTTATTTTTCCCTTTTATTTTTTTCAGTTTGTTGTACAGCAATTCTGTCTGCGTCTGTTTTCCGCTTCCGTCTGTACCTTCAATAATTATTAATTTTCCCATTTTTTATTTCCTTATTAAAATTTTATTTCTCATTATCAAGTATTGAAACAGAACGATGAGCAACAGAAGTTATCACTTCATTAAACTGTAATATTCCCACACTTAAAAATATCGCCACAGCCAGATGTTCCCCTTCTCGTGCCAGCCCAATTTTTCCACCAACGCTAAGCCCGTTTATAATCGCTTCAATCTGGCTCATTGCTTCCCTCATTGCACCGATAACTGCACCATCATGAGCATGCACGTCCTGAATCAGATTATTGCGTTTTGCCGCCATTAATGCACTTTCGATAAATTTAAAACGGGACTGGGGCATTGCACCACCAACATTTACAGCAGCAGTTTTTATCCCTATTTTTCGGTAGTCCTGCATCAATTTTTTTTCTTCATCTCGTGAAGAAATAGCCATTTTTAGTGCTGTTCTGCATATTTCTACACTTTTATTATTTTCTTCCATTTTGGAATCTCCTTAAAGAATAATTTTTTGTTTACATTGACTCATTTAATTTTCATCCTTTATCAGCAGTTCCACAGCTTCTACATATCCATCCTTGCCTTTCCCGTAAATTTGGGCAATGCAGGCAGATGCCGTAACTGAAATTTTTCTAAAATCTTCCCTTTCGTGAATATTGCTCAAATGTACTTCCACTGTTGGAATTGATATTGACTTTATTGCGTCAAGAATTGCATAACTGTAATGAGTATAGGCTCCCGGATTTATTACAATTCCATCAAAGTTCCTAAAATATGCTGACTGTAAAAAATCAATAAGTTTTCCCTCCGAATTTGATTGTAAAATATCTATTCTCACCTTTTTATCTGAAAACTTTTCTTTTATATAGCTACAAATACTTTCATAATCATCATTTCCATAAACATCTTTTTCCCTGATTCCTAAAAAATTCAGATTAGGGCCATTTATAATCATTATTTTTTTCATTTCTATTTTACCATCCTCATTTTTTTAGCCTAAAGCTTTCCTTTTAAAGATGTAATTATTCTATTCACAATTACATCCATATCATCATTATTTTTTATAATAATATCTGCGTATTTCCTATACAAATCTATTCTTTCATCATACAATTTCTGAATATTGTCAATATCCTGCAAAAGAGGGCGATTTTCGTGATTTTCCTTGGAAATATCGGCAATTCCCCTGTTTAAGAATATTACAATTCCATTTTGTTTCAAAATATCAATATTTTCTTTCTTTTTAACGGCTCCACCGCCCGTCGAAATAATAATTCCTTCCTTTTCCGACAATTCCTTCAAATACTTTGTTTCAAGTTCCCTAAAATATTCTTCACCTTCGTTTGAAAAAATATCTGAAATAACTCTATTTTCCTTTTCTTCCAAGTATTTATCCACATCTAAAAGTGGATACCCCGTCTTCTTTGAGAGCCAATATCCAACTGTACTTTTTCCGCAGGCAGGCATTCCAATTAATACAATATTTTTCATAAACCATTTACCTTTTTTCTATGTTTTTTTATTTTCAAAATTACATTTTTTTAAACTGATTTTCACTTTCCATATACTTATATCCTGCTTTATTAAATCTATTCAAAAGCTCATTTTTATCAACACCATAGTAATTTACCAAATCGTTCAAATCCAGAAATTCATCCCGCAATTTCATGTTTACAAGGCTATAAAGCAGCATTATATCTTTTGTTTCAAAATTTATCATTTTTTGCTCCCTTTTTTACAAAATTATTTTCACTTTTGATTCATCATTTTCATCAATGTTTTCAATTACAACATTTTTACTTGCATCTGCAAATAAAGTATAATATTCATTTCCACGTTTTTCCAAAAAATCTCCAATTCTGACATTTTCTGTGCCAATATTTCCAACAACTTCATAAATTTCATTATAAATTGTTTCCAAAAAGCCAATATCAAAAATCGTGAATAATTGAGGTTCATTGTCTATTCTAAGAAATGCTTTTTCAGGAAGAATGAAGTATAATGTTGACTCATAGCCCATATTTATTCCAAAAATAGCATATCCACGGTGCTCCAGCTCATAATTTACAATTGAATACAAAATATCCACAAGTGATTCATCATATTCCAGTTCTTTTGAACGGATGCTTTCCCAGTCTACATTCAGTTCATCAGGATCTATCCCTTTTCCTGTAAGCAAGGCTCTAAATCCGTCGGTATAGCCTTTTGCCATAAAGTCGTAAAGATAGCTGTCTGAATATTTTATTAAATACTGGTAATAAAAATCTGAAAAAGTCGCAATTTTATTTTCACTGTTTTCATCACTCAGAAATTCTTCACCAAAATATTTTTTTACAGTTTCTTCAGGCTCAAATAAATATTCCCTTCTAGCTTCCACATATTTTAAAAGGGTATCTGTGTCCAGCACTTCTGCAGCAAAATCATCAAGTTCATTGTAAACAGACAAATCAAGATGTTTAGTTTTATCAGTTAAATTTATATATTTTCTATCCCTTGAAATCCCTTTATCCTCTTCTATTGGACTTTCCAGAGTATAAACCTTCCCGTCTTTTTCCTCAGTTGCATTTTTGAAATCCTCGTTGTTGTTAAAATTTTTTTCACTCATTTTAGCTCCTTTCGTTTTCTAACTTTTATTTTGTTATTTTATTTATCCGTTTCTTTCTCAATTGCCTGAATTACAAATTTAATATTGGAAATAGTTTCAAATTTTACTATTTTTTTCAATTTTTCCTTATTTTCATACGACAATGAAGATGTATTCACATAGTCGTCAAACCATTTATCATAATTATTATATGATTTTCTAATTTTTTTTAGGCTTGATTTTGAGGTAGTCGCAGCTTTTTTCATCCCTTTTCCTTCATTTCCTCTTACATCCAGCAATTTTTCCAGTTTGTCATATTCTTCATTTACAATTGCCTGCATTCTGCTGACTGGCATTTTTTTATATTCCTCTTTATCAATTTTATCCCCTGCACTGTATAAATAATCATAAATTGCATTTATATTTTCATCCACAGTTTTTCCATCTTTTTTAGCTTCAAGATAAGTATTCATATTTAAGTTAAATGTTTCCAGCAATAAATAGTTATTAGTATAGGCATACGATTGAAAATCCCCTACATCAGCCAAAAATGCTCCAAACGCATTTTGTAAAAATTTACGGTATTCCACGACATAATCACTATAATATGCATACATTGTCCTAAAGTTGGAACGCCGATTTCCCGAAAGTCTTGCGAATTCCTTATCAAAATATGCACGATTTTCATTATACAAAGTTGTCATTACTTCCGTGTAATTTGAATTTGCAACAGCCGTCCTATCTTTAGTGGAATTAAAATTTTTGTCAAAAACCATCTTCTGTCTTTCATTTCCTGCATCAATAATTTCCTTATTTGTCTGTGCAACGCCAATACTTGAAAAAATAAGTATTCCCAATATTATTTTTTTTAACATTAAACTTTCCTTTCTTCTCAACTCTTTTTTATTTATATAATTTTTTTGCTAATCTTTTGTGTATTTCTTTCAGAATTTCTGTGTCATATTTTTCATTGTGCCAAATCTCTTCTGATTTTATAGCTTGTGAAATGAGCATTATAAGTCCGTTTGCCACTTTTACGCCCTTTAATTTATATTTTGTCATAAGAACCGTTTCTTCGGGATTGTATACGATGTCAACCACTGCATTTGTGTTAATTAGATTTTTCTTCTCAAGTGGGCAGTTATCAATGGCAGGATACATCCCAACCGGTGTACAGTTTACAATTAATTCAATGTCCCGTAATGACGAAATCGCCGAATAATGAAGCAACCTATCCTGCGTTCTCACCTTAAATGGATCATTTTCAATAATTGTAGCAAGATAAATATTTTTTGCCCCATTATCAACCAGTGCATTGTAAATAGCCTTTGAAGCCCCTCCAGTTCCTAGTACAAGCACTTTTTTCCCATTCACATCAATATTATTTAATTCCAAAGTTTTCAAAAATCCAAAGTAATCAGAATTATCCCCAATCAACTTGCCATCTCGTAACGTTATCGTATTCACCGCCCCAATCTTCTTAGCAGTTTCCGACACCTCATCAAGATATTTAATAACTTCCAGCTTATACGGAATTGTAACATTAATCCCATTAAACTTTCCATTTCTTATACTTTCCAGCAATTCCCCAATCTCGTCAGTCTCCCTTTCAATCATTTCATAGCTCGCCTTTTTTCCAGTCAGTTCAAAAAAAATCTCATGAATTTCCTTTGAATAGCTATGTCCCAACTTTTCCCCCAATAATCCATATCTTTCCATTTTACTGTTTCCTTCTTTCTGTAAAATTAAACTTTCAAATTATTCAGTTCTTCCTCTGTCAATTCCCGATATTCCCCAAGTTCCAGCTTTTCATCCAGTAAAAGATTTCCCATTTTTACCCTCTTCAAATAAAGCACCTCATTATTGACAGCTTTAAACATTCTCTTCACTTGATGAAACTTTCCTTCAGAAATTGTTATATATACCAAATTTTCATTTTTATTATTTTTATTTTCATCAAAATCAGAATTTTTACTTTCCTTTTCAGAACCATTACAAATTATTTCAACTTTTGCCTTTTTTGTTACAAAGTTTTCTTCCAGTTTTATTCCATTTTCCAACATTTTTATATCATCTTCACTAAGAGGATTTGCTATTTTTACATAATATTTCTTATCCACGTGTTTTTTGGGAGAAAGCAAATTATGTGACAAAACTCCATCATTTGTAAGCAAAAGCAAGCCTTCCGTATCAATATCCAGCCGTCCGACTGGAAAAATATCGTAAGTTCTGTATTCATCATTTAGCAAGTCAATGACAGTTTTGTGATGATTGTCTTCCGTTGCAGAAATTACTCCAGCGGGTTTATTCATCATAATATAGACAAATGGCTTATAATTCACAATTTTATTTTCATATTTTACAATATCTTTTTTTTCATCAATCTGAATTTTTCCATCTTTCACAAAAACATCATTAACACTAATTTTCCTGTTTTTTAAAATATCCTTGACTTCTTTTCTCGTTCCAATGCCCGAATTTGCCAAAAATTTATCCAATCTCATTGCTCTTAAACTCCTTCAAAATTAGGCTAAAATCAAAATTTCAAATCATACAGTTTTTTATATTTCCAAATTATATAGTTTATAATTTCCAAGAATTTGTAAATAATTTGATTTTTCCCTCATTTCTTCAAGTGCCATTTTTACTTTCTCACTAGACATATTCCCCTCGAAGTCAATGTAAAAATAATATTCCCAAGGTTTATTTACTCTCGGACGTGATTTCAGATTTACCATATTCAGCCCATATTTATAAAAAATCTGCAATAATTCGATTAATGCTCCTGACTCATTATTCGCACTTGTTACAATGCTTATTTTATCGCTTCCGTCAATTACAACATCTTCATTTGAAATAACAAAAAATCTCGTATAATTTTCCTCTTCATTATTAATATTTTCTTTCAGTAATTCCAAGCCGTATACTTCTTTTGTTTTCATATTCGCAATACAGGCATTTTCCTTTTTATTTTTTGACGCAATATATTTTCCGCTAATTGCAGTATTTGTCATCCGGTTAAGATGCCATTCGTGCTTTGATAGAAATTCCGAACACTGCATAAAAGCCTGCTCGTGAGAATAAATATTTTTTATATCCTCAACTTTACTCCCTTTTACACCAAGCAAATTATGTGAAATCTTATGTCTAACTTCCCCAATTATATGAATATTTTTTGTATTAATCAAATCAATGCTATCCCGCACTTCCCCCACAATAGAATTTTCTATCGGCAATATCGCAATATCAATTTGATCAGTATGCACAGCCTCCACCAAGTCCCTATGCGAATTAAAATGAAAAATATTTTTATTCTCTTCAATATTATAAACATTTGAATTTTTATTATTTTTAAGCAGGTTCATAAGCACTTCATAAGCATAAGAACCTGGCACCCCAGTGTAGCCCAGCCTTTTATTTTCCAATTCCAAATCATTCACATATCTAGTCGAAATCCCTATCTTAAATTTCTGATATTCCTTGCTGGAATCCATAATATCCTTTAAAATCAATTCAATATAATGATCCAGCTCCTTATTTTTCACTCTTTCCAAATTTTTCCGAATAACTTCCTTTTCCCGTTCTTCATCAAAAATCTTCTTTCCAGTCAACTTCTTAAACTGTGCCACTTCCTGCACAATATGCAACCTTTCCTCCAACAGTTCCACAAGCTGACTATCCAATTTATCAATTTTTTCCCGAATTTTTCCTAAATCCAAATTTTTATTTATATTCATTCATCTTCCCTTTATTCTTTCTTCCAAAATATTGCTAATAAAATTTGTTTTATCAAAATAGTAGAAATCTTCTTCTATTATTGTTTTAAAATCATTTATTCCTATTGGTAGACTTTTTTTCATAAAAATCACTTCCTCCTGTTTTTGCTTTATATTTTATAAAAATCTGTATATTCTTCATTTTTAAAAGCAACTTCAACTTCTTTTCCGTAAAAAGCAATACCAATTTTTAGGAAATTATCAATTCCGGCATTTTTTAGTGCCGCACAGTATTCCATTTCTTCAATTTGTCTTAATGCCAATTCACATTCCTTTTTCAATATTTCCTGAACTTTGTTTTCTGGCACATTTTTTTCATTTTCCAAATTAACAATTTTAACTTCTATTACTATGCCTTCTTTTTGTTTTTTCAGATCTTTAGGTTTCAATAACAAATCATATCTTCCTTTTCCTGAAAAATTATTTGATGTGATTTCATACTCATTTTTCAGAACGAGCATTATTCCCAATAAAAGTCCATGGTAAAACTGCTCCTTGTATTTTCCACTTAAATCAAAAATTCCTGTATTTTCTAGCAGCACTTCTTTCAAATTTTTTTGAAAAAGCTCAATATTACCGTCTTTTAAGGCATCTGTCATATCCAAAAACATATCATAGTCATCAAAATATATTTCTATAAAAGTTTCAGAAAACATTTTTAAAATTTCCTCGTTTGGAATTTTTAAATTACATCTGCCATCATCTGTTATTTTATCTGATAAGGTTAAATATCCGCTGTGAAAGAACAGGTTCCATATATTTTTTGGATAGTTAAATTCTAGATGGCAGAAAGTTATATTGTCATTTATTCTCTTTAAAATAGTTTTTTTATTTAAAAGTTTTGAAAAGTCTGGAAACATTTCATTTTTGCATTTTTTAAGACATACTTTAATTAATTCGTTTTTACTTGTGTTTACCCAGTAAGGTTTTAGGACATCACGGTTTAAGAAACTTATTATTGACCATGGATTGTAGACTTTTGTATTGCCGAATAAATATCCATTGTACCATTTTTGGACATTGCTCAGTTCGCTTTCCAAGCCAAAGTCTTTTAAAGCCTGTTCAACTTCCTCTTCTAAAAGTCCAAAATATCCTGTAAATCTATCATCCAGTATCGTATGTACTTCCAGATTATTTAATCCTGAAAAGATATTTTCTTTTGCAACTCTTAATATTCCTTTAAGAATTCCTATTTTTAGTCTGCTGTTATCTTTTAAGACACAACCGTAAAACGATTTAAAAAAATTAATTGCATCGCCATAATAGCCCTTTACATAAGAGTCTATTATCGGCTGATCATATTCGTCAATTAAGATTATTACTTTTTTTCCATAATAGCTATACAGATATTTTGATAAGTTTAATAAGGAATTTTTCCAGTCTGCCTCATCTTTTTCAAGCCAAATGTCCTCAAATTTTTTTGATTCCTTTTTATCCAGAACATCCATCAGAAATTTGAATTCTGAATACACATTTCCAATTTCAGTCTTTATTCTTCTAAATCCTTCTTTCCAGTTCTTTTCATCATAGTTTCTAAAGGAAATTGAGATTACTGGAGCCGTTCCCTGTTTTTCAAAATATTTGCTCTTTGAAATGTCCAGTCCTTCAAATAATTTTCGATTTTCCTCTCTTTTTTCTATATCAAAAAAATATTTAATCATGGACACATTTAATGTTTTCCCAAATCTTCTCGGCCTAGTAAATAATTTTACACCTGCCCCATCTTTTAAAATGCTACTAATTAAACTTGTTTTATCCACGTAATAATAGTTATCTTCTATTATTCTTTTAAAATCACTTATGCCAATAGGCAAACTCCTTTTCATATTAAAAAAAAATCCTCCATTTCAGTTTATATTCTAAATCTCTCTAACATTGAACTGATAAAATTAAATAAACTTAAGGTTTGAGTAGAATAGTTATAATTTTTAGGTTCAGTTTTAAAGCGATTTTGCTATATTATTTTTTTGAAATGCGAAATTATGTAATAAATATTTTACTTAGTATAAATTATACTAGAATAAACAAGAAAAATCAAGGAAAATAAAAAAAGGAATTACTTCTAATATTAAAAATAACTCCTTTTTATTTGAATTATATTTTATTTTTTAAATTAACCTTCTATATAATCTTGAATTTCAACTGGCTCAATATTCCAAATTTCTTTTGCATATTCGGCAATTGTTCTGTCTGAACTGAATTTACCTGCATTTGCAATATTTTTAAGAGCTTTTCTAGTCCATTCCCTTCTGTCCTTGAAGGCATTTTGAAGTCTGTCTTGAGCTTCTCTGTATGATGCAAAGTCTTTTAATAGGAAGTACACATCTGGACGGGAACCGTCTACTCCATATAGCAATGAATTTTGTAGCTCTCGGAAGATTCCTGTGTGGTTGTCGTCATAAGTTCCGTCACCTAGCTGATCTACAACTTTCTTGAGTCCTTCCACATTGTTATATTCATCAAATGGATTATATCCGCCATTTGCCTGATAATTTTCAACTTCCTGTGCAGAAAGTCCAAAAATAAACGCATTTTCTAATCCGACTTCTTCGACAATTTCCACATTTGCTCCGTCCATTGTTCCAAGAGTCAATGCACCGTTTAGCATAAATTTCATATTACCAGTTCCAGATGCCTCCTTACTTGCTGTAGAAATTTGCTCTGATACATCCGCTGATGGGAATATTTTTTCTGCAAGTGAAACTCTGTAGTTTTCAAGGAATACAACTTTGATTTTTCCGTTAATGTCGCTGTCGTTGTTTACTTTTTCCGCAACAGAGTTGATTAATTTGATGATTCCTTTTGCACGTCTGTATCCAGCGGCTGATTTTGCTCCAAAGATAAATGTTCTTGGTTCAACATCCAAATATGGATTCTCTTTTAATCTGTTATACAAGTCCATAATATGAAGCACATTTAACAATTGTCTTTTGTATTCATGTAATCTCTTAACTTGAATATCAAAGATGGAATGAGGATTTACTTCGATTCCTGTCGTATCTTTTATGTATTTAGCCAATTTTTCCTTATTATGTAGTTTAATTTCAGAAACCCTGTTTAAAATATTATCATCATCAAGGTATTGCTCTAATTTTTTAAGTTCGTACAAGTCTGTAATCCATTTGTCGCCAATTAATTCTGTAATTAATGTGGCTAGTTCTGGATTTGATTTTAATAGCCATCTTCTTTGAGTAATTCCATTTGTTTTGTTTAGGAATTTTTCAGGATAAAGTTCATTCCATTCTCTTAATTCGCTGTTTTTAAGAATTTCTGTATGCAATGCCGCAACTCCATTTACTTTGTGCGATCCTACGATTGCAAGCCACGCCATTCTAACCTGTCCGTTTCCAATGATTGACATTTTATTGATTCTTTCCCAATCTCCTGGATATTTTTGCTGTAATTCTGCGACAAATCTTCTGTTAATTTCTTCTATAATTTGGTAAATTCTTGGAAGTAATGGTTGGAATAGTGAAATATCCCATTTTTCCAATGCTTCTGATAAAATTGTATGGTTTGTGTATGCAAATACATTTTTACATATGTTCCAAGATTCATCCCATCCTAATTTTTCCTTATCCAGGAAGATTCTCATTAATTCAGGAATTGCAACAACTGGATGTGTGTCATTTAGCTGAATTGCCACTTTTTCTGCAAATTTAGAAAAATCATTTCCAAAAACAGATTTATATCTTCTTATAATATCCTGCAATGAAGCTGATGTAAAGAAGAACTGCTGTTTCAGTCTTAATTGCTTTCCATCTTTTTCAGTGTCATTTGGGTACAATACTCTTGAAATGTCCTCTGCCTGAACTGCTTTTGCAGAAGCCTGTAAATAAGTCTGATCATTGAATAATTTCAAGTCAAATCCTTCTGGCGATCTTGCTTCCCATAGTCTCAACGTATTTACTGTGTCGTTTCCATAACCGATAACTGGCACATCATAAGCCACAGCATGAACTGTTTCGGTATTTACACGTTTAAAGTATTCTTTTCCAAATTCATCACGGTGAACTTCAATTTGCCCGCCAAATTTTACTTCAAATACTCTGTCCATTCTCTTGATTGACCAGGGATCTCCGTATTTTGTCCAGTCATCTGGATACTCCATCTGGAATCCGTTTTCGATTTTTTGCTCAAACATTCCGTATTTATATCTAAGCCCGTATCCGTGCCCTGGTAATGCCAATGCTGCAAGTGAATCAAGAAAACATGCCGCAAGTCTTCCAAGCCCTCCATTTCCGAGTCCTGCGTCCATTTCACGATCTTCAATTTTGTTAATATCTACACCTAATTCATTCAATGTTTCTTTAATAACGTCATTAATTTGCAAGTTGATTAAATTGTTTCCCATAAATCTTCCCATCAGGAATTCTGCTGAGAAGTAGTACATCTGTTTTACCTGTTTTTTAGCATAAGTCTTTTTAGTATTATACCATTTTTCCATTGCATAATCTAAAGCTGCCCTTGAAATTGCGTAATATAGTTCAAATTCATGAGCTTCCTCAAGGGTTTTCCCATATTGTCTTCTCAGTTTCCTAAGAATACTGTCCTTTAATTCAGCTTTATCAATTTTCATATTTCCTCCTAAATATTTTGTTTTCACCTCAACTTTACCACTTTTTTACTATTATTTCAATACTTTTTTGCTAAAATTAATATCATTTATCCATTATTTTAATTTTGTATAATAAAATATACAGGAATCCCATTAATATTGAGTGATAAATTATCAGGTCAAATGCAGTGAAAAGTAAAAATAATAAAAGATATGAAATAAAATATATAAAAAGAAATCAAATTGTGGTATAATAATGTTTGTAATAAAACAATAAATAAGGAGAGGGTAAATGGCTAGAAAAAAAGCAGAAGAAAAAGAAAAAGATGATAAAGGGTTAAGCGAAAGAGAGAAAATGCTTAACTTGGCACTGAAGCAGATTGAAAAGGACTACGGTGAAGGTGCTATAATGAAACTTGGTGAAAATCAGAAAATGAATATTAGGGCTATTTCTACAGGAAGTTTGAATCTGGATATAGCACTTGGGATTGGTGGAGTGCCAAGAGGAAGAATTGTTGAGATTTATGGGGCGGAGTCGTCAGGGAAAACTACGCTTGCACTTCACATTATTGCAGAAGCTCAAAAGACTGGGGGAACTGTGGCATTCATTGATGCGGAACATGCTCTTGATCCAGTTTATGCAAAGGCTCTTGGAGTAAATATTGATGAGCTTTTAATTTCACAACCTGATACAGGGGAGCAGGCACTTGAAATTTCAGATATGCTTGTAAGAAGTGGGGCGATGGATGTAATCGTTGTGGATTCGGTTGCGGCACTTGTTCCAAAAGCTGAAATTGAAGGGGAAATGGGAGATCAGCAAATGGGGCTACAAGCAAGACTTATGTCAAAGGCACTTAGAAAATTGACTGGAAGTATCTCAAAATCTGATACAGTTATGATTTTTATTAACCAGATAAGAGAAAAAATCGGTGGATTTTCATTTGTTCCAGGAGTACAGACAACGACTTCTGGAGGACGTGCGTTAAAATTTTTCTCAACTGTAAGAATGGAAGTGAAAAGAGTAGGTTCTGTTAAGCAGGGTGATGACGTTGTTGGAAATGAAGTTGTAGTAAAAGTTACCAAAAATAAAGTTGCACCTCCATTTAAGGAAGCTAAATTCAGTGTTATGTATGGAACTGGAATTTCGAGAATTGGAGAAGTGCTGGATGCGGCGATTAATCTTGGGATTGCCTCAAAGAGTGGGGCATGGTTCAGTTATGGAGATGAACGGCTTGGGCAGGGGCGTGTCAACGTGGAAAATATGCTTAAGGAAAATACAGAATTGTACGGAAGATTTGAAAAACAGGTGCTTGAAGCAATTGCTGCAAATGGAGGAACTACTGAAAAAAAATCAGCTAAAGGTAAAAAGGCTGACAAGTCTGAGGAAGTAGTGGAAAATGATACAAATACCGAAAACGAAGAAGTAGCAGAAAATAATGAAGATTAATAAAATTTATCGAAATAAAATATATCTTGATACTGATGAAATTATGGATATAAGCCCATTTATCAGGCAAAAATATGATTTGAAGGTAAATGATGACATTGAGAGGTTTTATGATGAGATTTCGTATGAAGCCTCTCTTGAAAAAGGTATTTTTTTAATTTCATTAAAAGATAGGACAAAAAAGGAAGTACGGCTAAAGCTGGAAGAAAAATATTGGAATAAATCGGCAATTTTACGAACGATAGAAAAATTGGAAGAATTTGGATATTTGAATGACTTGAATTATGCAGTGTCATATATTGAAAGCAGAACTTATGGCAAAAACCGTATTTCCTACAATCTTTTTCAAAAGGGGATTGACAGAAGTATAGTTGAAGAGGCATATTTAGCTTTGGATGAGGAAAAGGAAGAAAACGTTGACGATACAAAGCTGGAAAAATTAATTGAAAAAAATAGTAAAAAAATCAATGTGAGTAACAGACGGGATGAAAAAAAAATGAAGGAAGAGCAGAAACTTATACAATATCTGGCAAGACAAGGTTTTTCTCTGGATAAAATCTTTAAAAAGTTAAAAGAGTACAAGGAAAACTACGAATAAATAGTAAGGGAGGAGAAGAGTATGAGAACCATATTTTACCATCTTGTGTTAGTGGGAACTTTTATTTATGGAAGTATTGTTCACATATGGTATCTAATATTTAATAAAGGTGAAAAAAGATACCGATATGTGTGTAAAGTAGCTAAAAACTGGGGAAAAAATCTAATCTGGGGAGCTGGAAGCAAAGTAAACATCATTTACAAAAATGGCAGTGAGAAAGAAATAAAAAAAATACGTGAAACAAATGAGGCGGTTATATTAATTTCAAATCATCAAAGTAACGTTGATATTCCTGTATTACTTGGATATTTACCACTTGATTTTTCGTTCATTGCAAAGAAGGAAATGAAAAGGTGGCCTGCAATTGGGCGTTGGATGCGTTCCTTTGACTGTATATTTCTGGACAGAAAAAATGCAAGACAGGGAATGAAGGATATGAAAGATGCAATAAATAAAATAAAAAAAGGACATTCTTATGTAATTTTCCCTGAAGGAAGCAGAAGCAGTGATGGAACAATAGGGGATTTCAAAAAAGGAAGTTTCAAACTTGCGACTGACACAAATGCCAGAATTTTACCAATTACAATTGTAGGAACGTATGTGGTCCAAAGCAGAAAAAGTCTAAAAGTAACTTCAAACAAAAATATAAAAATCATTGTGGATAAGCCTGTGGACTTGAAGGAAATGTCAAGGGAAGAAAAAAAAGATGTTCACAATATTGTAAATAAAATTATAAAAGATAACTATGAGGAATACAATTGTTAAGCAGGGGATAATTTAATATGCCCCTGTTTATCGTGGTTCATATTTTTTTCACAATCTAAATTCTATTTTTTACTATTTAATTAGTTATTTCTATTTTTTTATTTTTAGTGATTAATTTTCACAAATAAATAACGTAGTTAAATAACCAGGGACAGGGATAAATTTAGAACAAGTTATTAAAAAAAGGAAGTGATGCGATGAAAGTATTTTTAGCAACGAAAAATAAAGGTAAAATAAAAGATTTTGAAAAGCTGACGGAAGGAATGGACTTGGAAGTTGTAACGATTTTGGATGGGCTTGATATTCCTGATGTTGTGGAGGATGGGGAAACTTTTGAGGAAAATTCGCAGAAGAAGGCAAAGGAAATTGCAGATTATACGAATATTGTAACAATTTCAGATGATTCGGGGCTTTGTGTAGACGCTCTGGATGGAGCACCGGGAGTTTATTCGGCGAGATTTGGAGGAGAAAATGCAACTGACAGCGAAAAGAACCAAAAAATGCTGGAACTTCTGAAGGATGTGGAAAAAGAGAATAGAAAAGCACATTTTGTATCTGTTGTAAGCATTGCCTTTCCAAATGGGGAAATTCATTCATTTCGTGGAGAAATAGAAGGTGAAATTTTATTTGAAGCACGAGGAAATAATGGATTTGGTTACAATCCGATTTTTTATTCGTATGAACTTGGAAAATCGTTTGGGGAAGCTGATGATGAGGAAAGAAAAAGTGTGAGCCATCGTGCAAGAGCATTTAGAAAACTGATTGCATCGGGGCTTTTGGAAGAAAAATAAAATATGTAAGGAGCTGTATTATTATGGAAATTACTAATGAAAAAATTGAACTTAATGGATTAATTCACAAGGGAGTGGATAAAATTCTGATATTAATGGCGATATTGTCAGTTATCTATGGGATAGCGTTTACTTTGCTGGAAAAAATTCAAGTTGCAAGGACGATTTCGGCTTTTTTACCAGTAGCTGCCATTGTTGTCTGGATTTTGTTTATTTTTTTGAGAATTGATAAATTAAAAGTTGAAAATGGAGTAGTTTCACTAAATGGGAAAAATCTGGATGGTAAAAATACGACAGGCTATATGGATAAATATGTGGGAACCCCAAGACTGCATTTGACAGTAAACGGAGAAAAAATATTATTCGAGCCTTACGTAAACCGTTACAGCAGAAGCGACACTTCTAATAAAATCACAGCAATCGGATTTTTCCTAAAAGAAAAAGGAGTACCTGAAATACAATATCAAAAGATTTATCGTGAAATTCTACTTTTGAGATTGGTTATCCTTTTGGGAATAATGGCTCCATTAATAATAACAGTTTAGGAATACATTAAGGAGAGCAAAAATAAAAAATGTTAGTAAATCTGGAAATAAACAGGAAAAATCTAAAAAAAAACTTGGAAAAAATCCGTTCGATAAATAAAAATCTCATTTGTGTAATCAAGGACAACGCTTATGGACTCGGAATTGAAAATATTTTTCCTATATTGCTTGAAAATAGCTGTAATTACTTTGCGGTGGCGTATATTGAGGAAGCAGTAAAAATTCATGAAATTCTAAAAAATTTAAAAAAAGAGAAAAAGTTGGACATTTTGGAAAATAAGAAAATAAAAATAATGACACTTAACTATATTGAGCCTAAAAACTTGAAGTATGCAATAGGAAATGATATTGAATTGACAATTTTTAATTTTTCACAATTGTCTGATTACTTAAAAATTCTGGATAAATCTTTTGAAAACACAATTTTGAAAATCCATATAAAAGTAAACAGCGGAATGAACAGGCTTGGATTTGATGAAAATGAGATTTTGGAATTAATTGAAAAAATAAAAAAATATGAAATAAATTCTAAAAATAACAAACTGGAAATAATCTCGATTTTTTCTCATATTTCAGATGCAGAAAATCAAATTGAAACTGAAAAGCAAGTTGAGAAATATCAAAATATTTTAAAAATATTTGACGAAAATAATATGAAATATCAATACAAGCATTTACAGGCAAGCCCGTTACTTTTTAAATATAAAGAAAAGTACAATTATGATTTTGCAAGAGTGGGAATGGCACTTTATGGAATGGAACCTTTGTCTTATGATGTGGGATTATTAGATGTTATAACGGTAAAATCACAAATTATAAATATAAGAAGTGTAAAAAAGAATGATAAAATTTCTTATGGAAGTAAAGGTATTGTAAACAGGGATTCTAAAATAGGCATTATGTCAGTCGGCTATGCACATGGATTTCAAAAACAAATTGAAAATTCGAAAGAAGCGTATGTTCTTGTAAATGGACAGAAGGCAAAAATTATCGGAGAAATTTGCATGGATATGATTTTTGTTGACTTGACGGATATAGAAAATGTGGGAATGAATGATGAAGTTGTGATTGTGGGAAGTCAGAAAAATATTGAAAATGAAATTACTGAAAAAATAACGTTGAGGCAAGTGGCAAAGTGGGCTGGTACAATACAGGATGATGTGCTGACTAAGTTTTTGGCAATAAAAAAAACAGTAGATTGATTTGAAAGTTAAATCTTTTTACTGTTTTATCACATTTTATACTATTTTCTGTTTAAATAGTGGAAATCAAAACAAAAAAAATTCATAAAATTAAAGCCGTTTTTTACCATTTTTCAAATTGGGAATAAGTGAGCTACTATAATAAAACTATAAATGAAGTCAGTAAAAATTTGCAATCTTAATAAAAAGAAGATATAATTAATAAAATAATCTAAAAATGGAGGATATTTTTTATGGCAGTAGCGATTGTAGAAAATAATGGCTTGAGAAAAGAAGTAAAATTAGGATTCTCATGGACGACATTTTTTTTTGGATGGTTTGTGCCTTTATTTAGAGGTGATAAGGAGGAGGCGATTATGTTTTTGATAATTGGCTTTTTAGCGGGAATTATTGGTAGATTTACTTTTGGACTTGCAACAATCGGATATCGTGTTCTTATTGGATTAAAATACAATCGAATGTATGCAAAAACTCTAATTGAAAAAGGATGGGAACCAGCAAGCGAAACTGATAAACAGCTATTGATTTCAAATGGTGTAATTATGACTAGCAGTAACGAATAATATTATTACAAAGAATAAAAATATGACTCAAGAAATTGTATTAACTTATGATTACTTGAGTTTTTTATTTATTGTAAAATTAATGAAATTAGTGAAATAATACCAAAAGTTAGTGATAATTTAGCCCATTGTTTAATATTTTTCAAATTTGTTACCTCCTAATATTTATTTTGTTAATATTATACATATAAATATTAAAAAAATCAAATTTATTCATAAATTATTTAACTAGAACATTGAAAAAAACTGTAAAAAATTGTAAAATAAGTTATAAAATTTAAAATATCAAAATATTTGAGAAAGTAGGGGAAATAAATGGATTTGAACAAATATGAAACACTTAAAGAGAGATTTTTGAAATATGTAAAGATTGAAACTAGATCGGATGAAAAAAGTGAGAGTATCCCATCGACACCGACACAACTTGAATTTGCTAAAATGCTTGTAAAAGAGCTGGAAGACATTGGACTGGAAGATGTATATGTGAATGAAAATTGCTTTGTTAATGCAACTTTGAAAAGTAATGTTGATAAAGATGTGAAAACTGTTGGATTTATTGCACATATGGATACTGCTGATTTTAATGCAGTTAATGTAAATCCACAGATTGTGGAAGACTATGACGGGAAAGATATTATTTTGAATAGGGAGCAAAATATTGTGCTTTCTGTGGATGAATTTCCTAATTTAAAAGATTATGTTGGGAAAACTGTAATTACTACTGATGGAACAACACTTCTGGGAGCCGATGACAAGGCTGGAGTTGTGGAAATTATTGAGGCTATGAAATATTTGATTAATCATCCTGAAATTAAGCATGGGACAGTAAAAATAGCATTTGGGCCTGATGAGGAAATTGGGCGTGGAGCAGATAACTTTAATGTTGAGGAATTTGGAGCGGATTTTGCTTATACAATGGATGGAGGACCTGTCGGAGAGCTTGAATATGAGAGTTTTAATGCAGCTGGAGCTGTATTTAAAATAAAAGGTAAAAGCGTTCATCCAGGAACAGCCAAAGGAAAAATGATAAATGCAAGCTTAATAGCGGCAGAAATTATAAACAGTTTTCCAGCAGATGAAGTGCCTGAAAAGACAGAAGGCTACGAAGGATTTTATTTTCTTGAAAAAATCAATGCAAATTGTGAAGATGCTGAAATATCATACATTTTGAGAGATCACGACAGACAGAAGTTTGAAGAAAAAAAGAAATTTGCTGAAAATGTTGCCAAAAAAATTAATGAAAAATACAAAAAAGAATTAGTAACAATTGAAATAAAAGATCAATACTACAATATGGGTGAAATTATAAAAGATCACATGGAAATCGTAGAAATAGCCAAAAAAGCAATGGAAAACGTTAAAATAAAACCAATAATCAAGCCAATCCGTGGTGGAACAGACGGCTCAAAAATCTCATTCATGGGACTTCCTACACCAAATATTTTTGCAGGTGGGGAAAATTTTCATGGGAAATACGAATTTGTAGCACTTGAGAGTATGATTCTGGCAACTGATGTGATTGTGGAGATTGTAAGATTGAACGCTGAAGGAGAGTAAAAAAAATGCGAAAGGCGGCATTAAAAACTTATCTGTATGAAATAATTTTTATATTAGTTTATAAATTAAGCATGGACATATTTTTGAGAGTGTCTTATTTTGTATATTTTTTACTATGGATATTGTCAGTAATAATAATGATATATTTATTTCCGTATTTAATACTATTTTTGATAGGAAATCATTACTTATTTGTTAAATTAGATCCTGAAAAATATATTTTAATAGTAGAAAAAACGTACAAAATTTTTAAAATTAATATTATGAAAGATTTTAACAGAATTAATTTATCAGTTTGTTATTGGCTGCTGAATGAAAGAAAAGAAGCATTAAAATATTTAAATGAAATAAAAATAACTAGATTAACATTACCAATAATAAAATACTGTTATTATAGAAATTTAATGGAGTACAAGTATTTTATGGGAGAAAAAGAGGAAGCAAGAAAAATATTTGATGAAAATTTTAGAAAAAGTGGAGAAAAACTGGAAATAGGAATTTTATTGGACTATGAAAATAATCCGCAACAGAAAATTGTTGAACTGGAAAAATTATTAAAAGGGAAAAGAAAATTGTACCAAATAGAGATAAAGTTCAATTTAGCTAAGGCATATGAAGAGACTGGGAACTTTGAAAAAGCAATAGAATTTTATAAAGAAGTAGCTGAAAAAGGGAATAAACTTTATATGGGGAAAATTGCACAGGAGAAAATTTTGGAACTAAGTTAATAGAAGGAGTGATGAGAATGAAAAAATTTTTATTGATGAGTTTTATTTTATGCAGTTTTTATAGTTTTTCAGCAAAAGTAGGCACGCAGAGGAGTAATACTTTAAAAAGTGAAAATAAAGCTGGGAAGAATATTGGGGAAATGTCTGTAAAAGATACGATTAAGGAAATTAGTGAAAATGATAGGAAAAGATTTGAAGAGCTGGATTTGGAAAAAAGGGAGCAGAAGGAAGTTATGGATTTGACTTTGAAGGAATTGACTGAGCTTGGAATTAATAAAAAATCCATTGAAACTACGTTTAAGGCGATAAAAGAGGAAAACGACTATGAGAAGAGAAGAAAACTATTTTTGCAGGCGATAGAGGAGGATAAAAAGAATTATCTGCCATATTATTATTTAGCACAAGAGGCGGATAATATCAAAGTTGCGATGGAGTATTACAAGGATGCGATTAAGGCTAATCCTAAAAATCCGATGGCTTATACTAATCTTGTGGCAAGATATGGACAGGCGGGGATGGAAAAGGAGCAGGTAGAGCTTGCAAAAAAAATGATAACATTATTTCCTGAGTTTCCAGAAGGTTATTATTCGATAGCTGCAATAGATTTTCAAAATAAAAATTATTCAGATTCAATAAAATATACAAAATTGGCTATAGAAAAATATGATAAAATGAAGAAACTAGACTATTCTTATGTTACGGAATCAGCAAAAAATAGATACAAGGCGGATGCCCATTATCTCGTATTTTTAAATTATATTCAAATGAAAAAGTATGATGAGGCATTTGAATATTCTAAGGAAGCATATATTTTTATGGCACAAAATGATAATGATTTGAGATTTCAAATTTATAATATGCTTGTTGATATTACAGAAGAGATGAAAAATAAAAATAAGGCTAAATATAAGGAATATATTTCAAATTTAAATAGATTAAGATTTGCAGAGGAATTGGTAAAGGCAAATAATGAAATAAAAAGTGGGAAAACTGGGGATAAGGTTATAAAATTCAGCCCTTTAAAGGCAGATTAAATTCAAAAATAATAAAGAAAAGATATAAAATAAAAAAATAAGAAAGGTGATGATTGGAATGTTTGATTTAGCTGGGGAAGTTGCTCTTGTCACGGGCGGAGCGAAAGGTATTGGAAAAGGAATCGCAAAGGCGTTGAAACAGGCAAGGGCAAAAGTCCTTATTGGAGATATTGACAAGGAAAAAGGGAAAGAAACGGCAAGTGAGCTGGATGGGGAATTTTATTATCTTGATGTTACAGACAGAGATCAGGTTCAGTATATTGTTCAAAGTATTTATGAAAAATATGGGAAATTAAGTATTCTTTGTTCAAATGCGGGAATTTTTCCACAAGTGAGTATTGAAAATATGACGGAGGAAGATTGGGACAAGGTTCAGAATATAAATGCAAAAGGAACTTTTTTTGTGGCACAGGCAGCACTTAAATATATGAAAAAGCAAAGTTATGGGCGGGTAATATTGACATCTTCGATTACAGGGCCTATTACAGGATTTTCAGGCTGGGCACACTATGGGGCGAGTAAATCGGCACAACTGGGGTTTATGCGAAGTGCAGCACTGGAATATGCAAAATATGGAATTACAGTTAATGCCATTCAGCCAGGAAATATATTGACAGATGGATTAATACAGGCTGGAGAGGAATATATGAGAAAAATGAAGGAGATAATCCCTGTTTATACTTTAGGAAAACCTGAAGATATTGGGTATACAGCTGTTTTTTTGGCAAGTCGTGAAGCCGGCTTCATTACAGGACAGACAATAGTTGTAGACGGGGGACAGGTATTGCCTGAAACACCGAATGTGTAAAAAAAATCAAAAAAATATATGATTATACTTAGTTTAAGTTTGGAAAAATTATAAAAAAATCTTTTAAAAAAAGTATTGAAATTATGCCTTGTTTTGTGATAAAATAATATAATTTAAAATAAGATAAAGCAAAAAGTAATACAGAAGAGTTTAATTTTATAAAATTTTCTCTTAACTTGCTGAATTTGCAGAACTGTGAACTTGAAAATAAAATAAGGAGGATATTTAAAATGAGTCAAAAAGACAAAATTGTAATTTCTGAAGGATTAACTTTTGATGATGTACTATTAATTCCGCAAGCATCAAGTGTGGTGCCACATGAAGTATTGTTAAAAACTAATTTAACTAAAAAATTGGTATTAAATATACCAATACTAAGTGCTGCAATGGACACGGTTACAGAATCAAAACTTGCGATTGCACTTGCAAGAGAAGGTGGAATTGGATTTATTCATAAAAATATGACTATTGACAGACAGGCTGAAGAAGTATCAAGGGTAAAAAGATATGAAAGCGGTATGATTACAAATCCGATTACATTGAAGGAAGACGCTATTCTAAAGGATGCATACGATTTAATGAAAAATTATAAAATTTCTGGGCTTCCTGTAGTTGATGGTGAAGGCAATTTAAAGGGAATTATTACTAACCGTGATTTAAAATATAGAGAAGATTTATCATCAAAAGTTGTAGATATTATGACAAAGGAAAATTTGGTGACAGCACCTGTTGGAACGACTCTTGAAGGTGCAAAGTCTATTCTTCTGGAAAACAGAATTGAAAAGTTGCCAATCGTAGAAGGTACAAAATTAAAAGGTTTGATTACAATTAAAGATATTGACAATGTTATAAATTATCCTAATGCTGCAAAAGATGAACATGGTAGACTTAGAGTAGGAGCAGGAGTTGGAGTTGGAACTGATACAGTAAGAAGAGTTGCAGCTTTAGTGGAAGCTGGAGTTGACATCATTGCTGTTGATTCGGCACACGGACATTCAAGAGGAGTTATTGAAAAAATAAAGGAAATTAGAGCGGCTTTTCCTGATTTAGACATTATTGGAGGAAACATCGTAACTCCAGAGGCAGCACTTGACTTGATAGAAGCAGGAGTAAACGCCGTAAAAGTGGGAGTAGGGCCAGGCTCAATCTGTACGACTAGAGTTGTGTCAGGAGTTGGAGTGCCACAAATTTCGGCTGTAATGAATATTGCGGAAGTTTGTAAGGATAAAGGGATCGGACTTATTGCCGATGGTGGAATAAAACTGTCTGGAGATGTTGTAAAGGCTATTGCGGCTGGAGCAGACTGTGTTATGCTTGGAGGAATGCTTGCAGGAACTGATGAGGCACCAGGAGAAGAAATTTTATATAATGGAAGAAAATTCAAGACTTATGCAGGGATGGGCTCACTTGCGGCAATGAAGAGAGGAAGCAGTGACAGATATTTTCAACTTGAAGCGGCAACAGAAAAATTGGTTCCAGAAGGAATAGAATCAATGGTTCCATACAAAGGTGCATTAAAAGATACAGTTTATCAAATCTGCGGTGGACTTCGTTCTGGAATGGGATACTGTGGAACAGCTACAATTGAAGATTTAAAAGAAAATGGAAAATTTGTAAAAATAACAGGAGCAGGATTGAAGGAAAGCCATCCGCATGATGTTATAATTACGAAGGAAGCACCTAATTATAATAATTCAAATAATTAAAATTAAAGGAATTTGTGAAAGGATGAGAATGAATAAAGTAAAAAAAATAGCACTTTTATCAGTATTGGTGTTTGGAATAAGTGTTTTATCTTATTCCTACGAAGATTATTATCAAAAAATTTATACAGTAAAAATTTCTAAAAATGATTTATTCAAAATTGTAAATGCAACTAAAAGTCAACAAAAAAAATTGTCCAAAATATTTGATGAATATCAGAAAAAAGCTGAGGGAGTAGAAAAGGATTTAGTTCAGTTTGATGGGAAAAAAGCTAAAATTGGTAAAATAGAAGAGGATAGATACAGAGCGATTGCAAAAGTTTTGTCAAATGAACAACTAGAAGCCTATAATTCTTACATAAATTCCCAGAAGGCCTTATTTAATGAAAAAAATGATAAGATTAAAAACTTTATTGACAGTATGAATTTGTCAAATGAGCAAAAGTCACGTATTTTGAAATATGAGAGAGATTTTAAAAGAGAAGTTGGCAAATTGAAGGATCAAAGACTGACAGAAGAGAATTTTATTGCAAAATATCAGGAATTACAGCAGGAAAGAAACGAAAAAATGCGTACAGTTCTATTGGATAAACAATTAAAATTGATAGAAAATTTTTAGAGTATTGACAAAAGTTATAAAAAAATGTTAAAATACAACGATTAATCACACTTTGTATTGTTTAGGGATAGGGTGTTGCAATTTTACAATTTATTTTTAAAAAGGTTTTTATTTATTAAATTAGAAAAACAAAAAAAATGAAATAAAAAGTGAAAATTACAATCTGTCTTTTAAAGAAAAGTGGGAGAAAAACCAAAAAAAATTAGGAGGAAAAACGTAATGGCAGTAATTACAATGAAACAATTATTAGAAGTAGGAGCTCATTTTGGACATCAGGCAAAAAGATGGAACCCTAAAATGAAACCTTATATTTTTACAGAAAGAAACGGAATCCACATTTTGGATTTACACCAAACTTTAGGAGCAACTGAAACAGCTTACGAATTTGTAAGACAAATTTCTGAAGAAGGTGGAAAAGTATTATTCGTAGGAACTAAAAAACAAGCTCAGGAAGCTATTAAAGAAGAAGCAGAAAGAGCTGGAGGATTCTATGTAAACCACAGATGGTTAGGTGGACTTTTAACTAACTTGAACACAATCAAAACAAGAGTAAAAAGATTAAAAGAATTAGAAGAAATGGATGCTGATGGAACTTTAGACGAAGCATATACTAAAAAAGAAGCTGGATTATTAAGAAAGGAAATGGCAAAACTTTCTAAAAATATCGGTGGAATCAAAGAAATGAACACTTTACCAGCTGCATTGTTCGTAGTTGACATCAAAAAAGAATTCTTAGCATTAGAAGAAGCTAAAAAATTGGGAATCCCTGTAATCGCATTAATCGATACAAACGTAGATCCTGATTTAGTAACTTACAAAATCCCAGCAAATGATGATGCTATAAGATCAGTAAAATTATTTGCACAAGTTATTGCAAATGCAGCAATCGAAGGAAACGGTGGAATTGAAAACGTTGTTGAAGGAGCAGAAGTAGAAGTTCCTGCAAACGAAGAAATCGTTGAGGAAGTAGTAGAAGAAGTTGTTGAAGAAACTACAGAAGCATAGTTAAAACATAATCCAAAAAAAATTAAATAAAAGTAATAGGGGAATAAAGCCATTCCCCTGTTCTTGTAAAAATAGTAATTAAAAAAGCAAAAGAATAAACTCATATTTCTTATTGGTCAAAAAATTAAAAAAGGAAGGATGAGAAATTATGAAAAAAGTTTTAATTGGTTTATTTTTAATAGCAAGTTTAAGTGTCTTGGGTGTGAATAAAGGAAAAGTCCCAATGCAGCGTGATATAGATTATGTACGGTATCATTATGAATTGGATTCTAAGTATGAAAACTTATTCTCAAAAGAAAAGAAAGAATTTAAGGATAAATGGGGAAATAATAATAAAAAGAATTTAATTGCTCTAGTAAAAAAATATATTGAAAAATATCCAGATGATGCTTATGCTTACGAAGTTCTAGGTACAGCGTATATGTCGGATAATTTTAAGGAAGCGGAAGCAAATTTTTTAAAGGCTATAAAGCTGGGGGATGATGACACAGCGAAGTATTCTTTAGCTCTTTTGTATGCTGATAAAGGCGAAAAGGATAACGATAAGGAAAAAACAAAACTTGCTGAGAAATATTTGAAAGAATTAGAGAATGAAGGAATTAATTCCCACTATAATCTTGAAAATCTTAGAAATGTTAAAAATGGTGCGTTAATAGGGTATGCTGAACCAATATTTGGATTAGCGGCTTATTATGATAATTATGAAAATTATAAAATATCAGAAAAATATGCTACGGAATTTTTGGAATTTGATAAGGAAAATTTAGATAATTTAATGTTTTTAAGCAACGCATACATTGCTCAGAAAAAATATGCAGAATCAGAAAAACTATTTTTACCACTCGCTCAAAAAGGGATGATGCAGGCACAATATCTTTTAGCACTTGGATATTATCACGCTGGAAATCTTAAGGAAGCAGAAAAATGGGCTAAAAAGACGCTGGAAAAACCTGAAAGAAAACAGTCAGATGATATTGAAGCAGCGAAAGAATTGCTGAATCGAATAAATTCAAAATTAAAAGAATTAAATAAAAAATAAAGGGAATGGTGAAAATTATGAAAAAAGTTTTAATTGGATTATTTTTGGTAACAAGTTTAAGTGTTCTAGGTGCAAAGAGCCAGAAAAAAACTGCAAGCACTTCAAATTATACGGCAAATGTAAATAACCAGTATTTTGCAGTAGACGGAAGCCTTATGAATATGTATTCAAAAGAAAAAACAGAATTTAAAAATAAATATATGGCTTTAACTGAAAAGAGAGATAAGAAAAATCTGATTGCATTATTAAAAGAATATGTAAAAAAATATCCAAATGATGCTTACGCTTATGAAGAGATAGGAACTGATTATGATATATTAGGCAATCAAAAAGAGGCAGAGAAGTATTATTTAAAAGCAATTGAATTAGGAGATAACGACACAGGCGTGTACTCACTGGCTTTATTATACAGTGATGAAGATTCTCTAAAATTATTAAATTTGACTGCTAAAGAGAAAAATGAAAAAAAGAGCATAGTAGACAAATATGAAAAGCAACTCTCAGATGCTGGTTTTACGCATGATAAACTTAAAGAACTTAGAAGCCACAAACAAATGGCATTAATTGGTAATGCTTATTCAATATACCGATTAGCAGTCCATTATTATGGTACTAAAAATTATAAGATGGCAGAAAAATATGCGAAGGACTTTTTAGAATTTGATAATAAAAATCCAGAAATTTTGAATATACTAAAAAATATTTCAAAATAATTTTTGTGAATAATAAGTTAATCATTAAGCAAAATAAGAAATAGAGGGAATGGTGAAAACTATGAAAAAATTTTTAGTTGGACTATTTTTATTAGCAAGTTTAAGTGTTCTAGGTGCAAATGTAAATACCGAACGTAAATTAAGCACTGATAGGGAAGATAAGTTTTTAATGCTGGATGAAGTTAGTCATGTACCAGATTATGAAAAATTTATGAGTACTTATGCAAAAGAAAAAGATGATTTTAGAAAAAATTTCCGAGCTATGCAGGAAAAAAATGATAATAAAGGTTTAATTGCCCTAATGAAAAAATACATTGAAAAATATCCAAATGATGCCTATGCATACGAAGTTATGGGATCATTATATGTTTCAGAGAATAATACAAAGGAAGCTGATAAATATTTTTCAAAAGCTATTGAATTAGGTGATGATGATACTGGTAAATATTCTTTTGTTCTTTTATATGCAAATGAAAAAAAAGGAGTCAAAAGGAAACAGGCTGATAAATATTTTGAAGAATTATCACAAGGAAGCTATTCGGAAAGAGGGCTTAGGGAACTTAGAATAAGTAAAACCGAAGCATTAACTGGTAATGCTTATGCGATATTAAGATTAGCAGCTTTTTATTATGATTCTGGACATCCGAGACAAGCTGAAAAATATGCAAAAGAGTTTTTAGAATTTGATAAAGAAGATTACTTTATTATAGAAATGCTGTCTGGAACATATTTTGAACAAAAAAAATATGCGGAAGCAGAGAAATTTCTTTTACCACTTGCGAAAAAAGGGAATACACAAGCACAATGGTTTTTAGCAATGGGATATTTTGAAACTAAGAAGTTTAAAGAAGCAGAAAGCTGGGCAAAAAAGGCATTGGATGGAGCAAAAAAAGAAGGTTCTTTTAGTAAACATATAGAACAATTATTAATGATGTTAGATGGAGAATTAAATAAATAAAAAATTAAAAATATAGGAGGGAAATAAAGTGGCAATTACAACAGCACTTATTAAAGAATTAAGAGAAAGAACAGGAGCAGGAATGCTTGACTGTAAAAAGGCTTTACAAGAAAATGACGGAGACATTGAAAAAGCGATTGACTGGTTAAGAGAAAAAGGGATTGCTAAGGCAGCTAAAAAATCTGGAAGAGTTGCAGCAGAAGGATTGGTATTTGCAGCAATATCTGAAGATAGAAAAAAAGGTGCTATCTTAGAATTTAACTCTGAAACTGACTTCGTTGCTAAAAATGATGAATTCAAATCTTTTGGAGAAAAATTAGTAGCATTGACTTTAAATCACGATTTGACAAGCGAAGATGAATTAAAAGCGTTTGAACTTGAAGGAAAAACTGTTGAAACTCACCTAACAGAATTAATCGCTAAAATTGGTGAAAATATGAATGTAAGAAGACTAAAAGTTGTTTCAACTGACGGATTCATCGAAACTTATATTCACTTAGGCGGAAAAATTGGTGTATTATTAAATGTTAATGGAGAAGCTACTCCTGAAAATATCGAAAAAGCAAAAGGTGTTGCAATGCACATTGCGGCAATGGATCCAAAATATTTGGATAAATCACAAGTTACGGCTGATGATTTGGAAAGAGAAAAGGAAATTGCAAGACATCAATTGGAATCAGAAGGAAAACCGGCTAATATAATTGAAAAAATATTAGAAGGAAAAATGAGAAAATTCTACGAAGAAAACTGCTTAGTGCAACAAAAATATGTTAGAGATGACAGCGTTACTATTGAAAAATTTATTGCCCCTAGTACAATAAATTCATTTGACAGATTCAAAGTTGGAGAAGGAATCGAAAAAGAAGAAGTAGATTTTGCTGCTGAAGTAGCTGCACAAATTTCTGGAAATTAATTATAAGGGGAATTATCCCCTTATTTTTTCGCAAATTTTTAAATAATTACTTTTATTTAATACTAAATCCCATTTAAATAACGAATTTATTATAAACTTTTCTAATAAAAAAGAAAAAAGTTGAATGATTATGAATTAGCTATTGAACAACCCTATTATAAAAATTTATTCTCATTTTTAAACGGGGTTTAGTATAACCTATAAAATTTATGGAGGCTCCTATAATGCTTAAATATAAAAGAATATTATTAAAACTAAGTGGAGAGGCACTGGCAGGGAACAAGGAATTTGGTTTTTCAAATGAAGTGCTTGAAAGTTTTGCAAAACAGATAAAGGATGTACATGAAAAAGGTGTGGAAATTGCCATTGTTATTGGTGGTGGAAATATTTTCCGTGGGATAAGCGGAATGGAAAAAGGCTTTGACAGAGTGACTGGCGATACAATGGGAATGCTTGCGACAATTATGAATGGACTTGCACTGCAAAATGCAATTGAAAGCATAGGAGTGCCAACAAGAGTTATGACAGCACTTCAAATGCCACAAGTAGCTGAGCTTTATATCAGACGTAAGGCAATAAGACATTTGGAAAAAGGAAGAGTTGTTATCTTTGCAGGAGGAACAAGCAATCCTTACTTTACGACGGATTCTTCGGGAGCACTAAGAGCTGTGGAAATTCAGGCAGATGTACTTGCAAAAGGAACAAAAGTCGATGGAATCTATGATAAGGATCCGATGAAGTTTAATGACGCTGTGAGATATGATACAGTAACCTTTGACGAAGCTATCTCAAAAAATCTGGGAGTAATGGATACAGCGGCACTTTCACTATGTAGGGAAAACCAAATGCCAATCGTGGTATTTAACGCTTTGGAAGAGGGAAATATCTTAAAAATGGCTCAAGGCGATAATATAGGAACAACTGTAAAAAAATAATTGATAGGAAAAAATTGGTATAAAATATTTTAATAAAAAATAAAAAGGTGGTAAGAATGTTAAATGCAATTTTAAAAGAAGCTGAAGAAAAAATGCAAAAATCTGTGGAAAACACAAAAGATAAGTTTTCTCACGTAAGAGCAGGGCGTGCAAGTGTTTCTATGCTTGATGGAGTAACAGTGGAAGCCTATGGTGCTCAAACTCCACTTAATCAAGTTGGAACAGTTTCAGCTCCAGAAGCTAGATTATTAGTAATTGATCCTTGGGACAAATCACTAATTCCAGTAATTGAAAAAACTATTTTACAGGCAAACTTAGGATTTAACCCGTCAAACGATGGTAAAGTTATCAGACTTGTTGTACCAGAACTTACAGAAGATCGTAGAAAAGAATATGTAAAAATGGTAAAAAAAGAAGCTGAAGAAGGAAAAGTTGCAATCAGAAACGTAAGAAAAGATGTAAACAATAAACTAAGAAAACTTGAAAAAGACAGCGAAATCACAGAAGATGAATTAAAATCAAGTGAAGAAAAAGTGCAAAAATCAACAGATAAATTTATCGCACAAGTTGATGATGCTTTGAGTAAAAAAGAAAAAGAATTGTTGACAGTTTAATTTTTAAGATAAAATTTAGAAATGAAATAAAAATAGGGAATTATATCTAGTTTTGATAGAATTAGAATAAATTCCCTTTTTTAAATGATTATTTCCAAAATAATTTATCAATCAAAGTCTTTCTCTTTGGCATCCCTTCCAACTTAACTCCATTCTTAATCCAGTATGTTTTTTTGGAAATATCGTAAAGTGGTTTGTCTGCTAGACTGTCAGAGTAAAATTCTATAATTTCGTATTCAAAATTATTTTGTTTTGCCCATTCATTCAGTTTTTTTACTTTCTCATCGCCTTTGTTGTTTTCTCCGTCAATTTTGGCAATAAAGGTTTCCTTGTTATCATTTACAAAATTTGTTCCAAAAACTTTGTCATAGCCAAGTGATAATAAAAAGTGTTCGATTAGGAACAGAGGGCTTGCAGAAGATACGATAACCATTTCACAGTCTTTTTTGTTTCTTTCCAGCTCGACTTTTATCCACGGATAAATTTTATGTTTTTTAGTTTCCCAGAAATCTGCTACTAATTTTTCAATTTCTTCTCTTGAATAGGTTTCCAAAAATTCAAAATATCTTTCCTTCAAAGTAGTCAAATTTATTATTTTTACTAGATAAAAAAGCAAGTCCTTTGAATATTTTATCAAAAATAAAATGGACTTTAACGGATATTTTCTTAAATAAAATGTGGAAAAATTAACACCAGTTTCTCCATCGTAAATTGTTTTGTCAAAATCATAAACTATAATTTTTTTTTTCATTAATTAACTCTCTTTCTTTGATTATATTCGTTTAAAACTAATTTTTAATATACAATTAAGTTATCAGCAGATTTATTAAAATTTTTGCGTAGAAAATTCTAATGTTTTTTCATACAAAATAAATTTTACATTTTGCAATTCTTTAATATGTTTTGCATTTAAGGCACACATTATCATTTTACATTCAGTTTTCCAGTTTTCCACAATTTCGATTACTTTTTCAACATCATATTTTACAACCAATTCTAAAATCGTTCTGGAAATTCCGACAGCTTTTGCACCTAAAACAAGGCATTTTATTATATCCAGCGGATTTCGTACCCCGCCACTTGCGATAATTTCCACTTTGTCTGTGTAATTTTTTAGATTTAAAAGGCAGGAAACAGTAGTCTGTCCCCAGTTATTCAGGTAATCAAGGCTGTTTTCACGTCGCATATTTTCAATAAAGGCAAAACTTGTGCCACCACGCCCGCTTATGTCAAAAGTCTTTATTCCCAGCCTAATTCCCTGTTTTATGGTATCTTCTGTCATTCCAAATCCAACTTCTTTTAAAATAATTGGAATTTTTATATTTTGTACAAATTCTTTTAAATTGTTTTCCCATTCATCAAAGTTTCGGCTACCTTCTGGCATAATTAATTCCTGCATTAGATTTACGTGAACTTGTAAAAATAATGGATTTAGAGCCTTTATAGCGGTAATTCCAGCTGTGTAATTTTTATCAATTCCAATATTTGTGGCAAGTTGTAAATCTGGATTTTCCTTTTTTACAATATTAAATGAATCATCATCAGAATTTTTTAGAGCGGCACTATACGAGCCTGTTACGAACAGCAAATTGCATTCATTTGCGACTTTTGCCAGTTTTTGATTAATTTTTTTCGCATTTTCGCTTCCACCTGTAATTGCGTTAATAAAAAATGGAAATTCAAAATCGTGGTTTGCGAAATGAGTTGATAAATCAATCTCATCTAAATTGTATTTTGGAATGGAACTGTGAATAAGCTCGACATCATCAAAGCTGTTATGATCGCTCCTATGTTCCAGCGCATACTTAATATGCTCATCTTTTCTATTTTTCATATTTCTCCTATATTTTTTATAATTTTTCAGCATACAGTAATTCAATCCCGAATTTTTCCCATCTGTCGATAATAGTTTTTGTATCATTTTTGTTAAAGGAAAGGGCGATTCCACAATCTCCGCCTCCAGCACCGCTGCTTTTGGCACAAATATCCAGTTTTTGAGCAGAATTTACTAATTTTAATAATTTTTGGCTATAAATATTTTCATTTAAGTTTTGAAGTAATTTCCCATTTTTATTAATGCATTTTTTTATCATTGGCTTATCTCCATTTTTCATGGCAATTCTCAAATCTTGTACGATATTTTCTACATTTTTTAAAAAGTTTTCATCAATTGAATTTTTTACAATGTTTATTAAATTACTAGAAATAGCAGGTTCTTTTGTCCAGCCGACTAAAAAATTACAATTTAAATTGTTTTTGTTGAAGTGAAGTTCAGAAATTTCGTAATTCCAGTTAGTTTTTAGAACACTTTCCAGAGTTTCGTTTTTCATTAACTCACTAATTTTTTTTCTGTCGAAAGATTTATAAAAAATTAAGTTTTCGTAGGAAATGCAGGCTATATCCCCCATAGAGCCGTTATCTCCACGTTTTAGCAGCACATAGGAAGACAGCTTGAAAAGTATTTCCTTTGAAACTTTTAGATTGTATAGGCTTAAAATGGATTTTATTGTTAAAACAACAACACTGCCACTTGAGCCAATTCCTAGTTTTTTGTTATCTATTTCCATTTTTCCATTAATTTCCAGATTGAAAGTCTTGATTTCCAAGTTTTGGAATTTTAAATATTCATTTATAACAGCTATTGTTTCACAGATGAGTGAATAATTTTTGTCAAAATTTTGTGAAGTTTTTTTATCGAAAGCCGTTTTTTCAAGAGTTATAGCATAATCGAACATATCTGAAAAAATTGTGTATTTATCAGCAAAATTTATTTTTGAAGTCATAAAGATATTTATATTTTTTATGATTGCACTTTGTTCAGCTGTTAGAATTGAATATTCTCCAGCAATATAAAGTTTTCCACAAGTTTGGTTAGTTATTATTTTATTTTTTGACATTTTTTTCTCTTTCTTTTTTATAAAGGGTAAGGCATTAAAAATGCTTATAATAACCAATTATACCATAAAAAGAGTCATAGTAAAACCACTTTGAAGTTAAATTTTTAAATTATAATTATTATGTTCAAATGCTAATTTTATGTAGTTTATACCACTCCAATTTTAAAGGGATAGAATGATTTTAAATAGTTTGACAATACAAATATAATGTGATAACATTAATTAAATAAATTTGAAAAAGGGAAGTGATTTGGATGGATGAATTGATAAAACAATTGCAAAATAGACGTTCTGTAAGGGAATTTACAGGAGAAAAGATAAAGGAAGAAGATTTGAAGACAATACTTGCGACTGCTCAAAGGGCGGCAAATTCAGTTAATGGACAGCAAACTTCGTTGATTGTTGTAAGAGATAAGGAAAAATTGGCAAAAATTGCGGAACTTTGTGGAGGACAGAAGCATATTGCAGAGGCTGACGCTTTTGTATTTGTATTAGTTGACTTCCATCGTGGAGTTTATGCGGCAAATTCTGTTGGAAAGAGAAATATCGCTCCAAAATCTGCGGATGGAATTCTAGTTGGTGCAGTAGATGCGGGAATTGTTGTAAGTGCGTTGCAGACAGCAGCTTTTGCTCTTGGATACGGAAGTACCGTAATTGGAGCAATTAGAAAGAAAACAAAGGAATTTATAAAAATGCTTGGGTTACCAGAATATGTATTTCCAATAGTAGGAAGCACGCTTGGAGTGCCTGTGGAAAGAAAATTGACTAGGGTAAAACCAAGAGTTCCATTAGATACATTTGTATTTGAAGATACTTATGATGCAAAAAAAGTGGAGGAAGGTGTAGAATTTCACGAAAAAGATACAGTAGCTTGGCGTGAAGAAAATGGAACACCACAATTACCATCATACAAGGAAATGATTGTAAGAATCTATGAAAATTTCTATAATAAATCAAAACAGGACTTGGAAGATCAAGGATTCAAATTTGCTGATGAATTGGACGAAAAATAATTAATGGAATTTTTTAAAACTGAAATTAATCAGATTGAACTATTTTTGAAATTAAATGAAAAATAGGGAAAATCCTAAATTTGTTTAACTCTTATCGTTTAATCTGGTTTAGTTTTAAAAGTAAATTGGAAAAGAGAAAAAATTATGAATTTTTTAGCACATTCACTAATTTCGCTGGAAATTGATGAACAGGAAAATAAAAAGACATTATATGGAAATTTTACTGGAGATTTTTACAAGGGGCTGGTTGATAAAATAGAACTTCCCAAGGAGCTGAAGGATGGGATTATTTTACATCGGATAATTGATGGTATTTCTGACAGGAATGAGAATTTTTTGAATGAATTGCTTGTGGAAAGATTTGGAATTTTTAAAGGGATTGTGTCCGATATGTTTATTGATCATTTTTTAGCCAAAAATTTTGATAGGTTATTCAATGAAAATATTAATAATATTGAAAAGAAGATACTGTATAATATATCTGAAAATCAAGTTTTTTTTCCAAAGAAATTCGCCAAAACATTCAAATGGATTGAAAGTGAGAAAGTAATGTCCAATTACAAAAATATAGATTTTTTGGAGCGAGCATTTTATGGGATTTCTCAAAGAGTCAGAAAGGGAGAAATTTTAAGGCTGGCTGTAGGAGAGCTGGAAAAAAATTACAGTGCTTTTGAAGAAAAATCTATAAAGGAATTTTTTTATGTAAAAGAGGAAAGTATAAAAAGTTTTTTGATGAACAGTTAAGAACGGAGTTTGTCTTTAAAATAATAATTTTGATTTTTATATTATTAATAAAATTGGAGGAAGAAGAAAGATGATAAAATTTACAAAAGTAAGAAAAATGTTAATGGGGCTAATGGTTTTGGGGCAATTGGTGGCTATACCAGTGATAGCGAATGCGGCACCGTCTGCAAAAGAGGCTGTGGAAGTAAAAAAATATGATTCATTAAATGCGGCTGCAAAAGATTACGCAAAAGCCTTGCAGGAAATATCGAACTATGGTTCAAGAAAAATGCTTAAATCCATAAATCCTGATGTGGATAAATATGTTGCAAAAGCAAATAATTCAGCCTTGAAAAAGCAATGGGAAGATACAAATACAATGCTTATCGAACAATTTGATGTATCTGTCTATAAAGTGAATGAAAATGGCAATAAAGGTGAAGTTGTGTTTTTGATAAAAGGATACGATGAAAAAGCTCTGGATAAGTATCTGGGAGAAAATACCGACAAATATGTAACAAAAGTAAACAATGTAAAAGATGAGATTGAAGTTAATATTGAAAAATACATAAAATTAGAATACGATTATCTAAAAAATACTAAAAAAATAAATTTAGCTACATCAACAGTTAAATTTGAAAAAGGTAAGGATAATAAATGGCAAGTTGTTAAATAAATAACTTTAATAAAGAAATAAAAATAATTTTTGGAACTTATAGAATTTAATATTTTATAAGTTTTTTTTGTGTATAATACCAAACCTCATTAAAAAATAGAAATTAAACTTTGTAAACCCTTACTTATACTTTAAATAAAAATCATTTCCCAGCAGTAAAAATATAAATGTTAAAACAATTTTTTTATTCACACCAGGCTTTCCTTAATAAGAAATTTTAACTCTCTTGCCAGAAAAGGCCACCCATATGGGCAGCCTCCCTCCTAAGTTTAAGCTATTTCCATTACTTCATACTTTCTTAAGTCTTTAAGTTTGTACCCCTTACTAGTACAATACTTTCAATCCTAATCCTGCATTGAAGTTATGTCCTTTTGTTTCGTATCCTGTATTTACTGTGAATCCTAGTCTTCCGTTATCCAATCCTAGGTTAAGGTGTGACTTGAAGTTTCCTTTCTTGTCTTCCTTGTCTCCTCTGATTGTGTAGTAGTCTGTCCATGCTCCCACTATTCTTGCTTCATTGTTTATGTCGTTTACTTTTCCGATTTCATTTTCATAAGTAAATCCTAAAGCAGCTGTGAAGTTTGTATTCTTGAACACTGGCTGACTGTATCTGAAGTCGATTCCTGCATTTGGTTTTACTGAGATATAGTCGTCGCTCTTAACGTTCAACGCCATATCACCAGTTTCATGGATTCCTGAGAATCTTCCATATTCAGCCTTGATTCCGATATTTGGAACAATGCTGAACCCTTCATTTATTACGAATGCCTTTTCAAGTCCAACGTTTGCTCCGGCACCATAAGTATAGTAGCTAGCTTTTGCCCTGAATTCCTGATCAACTACCCAGAATCTACGTTTAGTGTCAGTTCTACCAACAAATCCGTCTCCACCTAGGTTAAGTGTAAGAGTTCCGTTTTCATCAAGCGGTATCTGTTTGAATGCTCCAACTTTGGCCATTGCCTGATTTTCATATGATTTAGACAGATCCTTGAATGTGAAGTAGTTGTTTACAACCCCTGCATACCATCCAGAAGATTCACCAAGTCTTACAGTTTCGTCTTCATGAACGTAGGCAAATCCTCCCGCATTACTGTACCAGTCAGGCATTCCTGCTGTGTCAGTCTTGAATTCGTTTCTTTGTCCAAATGCTTTGAACTTGTTAGAGTCTTTAGAGCCATTAGAATCATTTCTAAGTCCCTTGATTTCTCCACCGATAATATCAGATGTAGCCTTGATTCTTTGTTGAACTCCACCATAAATGTGTCCTCTCATCTGATCGAACGCTTGAGCCAAGATATGTCCTTCCCCATTACCTA
>NZ_AXVL01000006.1:0-30630 GCF_000482505.1 Leptotrichia trevisanii DSM 22070 | reverse complement strand
GAATGCTTGCCAGAAATTGTTAATGAAACAGGAAAAAGCACAAACATTCCATATTTGAGAGGAGGAGAATGTCCGATTAGGGAAGTTTTGAAAGAAATATCACAAAGTAAAATATTTTAAAAAAAGCAGTCAAAAAAGATTTGTTGTGGTATTTAATGACTGCCCCTATATTTTTTACTCTGTCATTTTATATTTTTTTATACAGGAATCATTTCGTCAATTTCTCAAATGTTTTTTTATACTTCTTCAAAACTTTAGAAGAAATTATTTCCAATTCCTTATCTTCTGCAATTTTTACTGATTTATTCTCAACTTTCTTTGTTAAATTTCTTAATTTTGTTTCCATACTACTCACTTCTTATAGAAGATAATATCATAGATATGTAATAAAATTTAACCTATTTTTCAAAATTCTATTTAACTTTAAAAAATTTCAATCTCAAAGCATTTCCCAAAACTGATACTGAACTAAACGACATCGCAAAAGCCGCTATCATAGGATCTAATTTTGGTCCATTGAAAAATGCGTAAAATATTCCAGCGGCAAATGGAATTCCCAGTACATTATAAAAGAATGCCCAAAACAGATTTTCCTTTATATTTGTGATTGTCACTTTACTTAATGCTATTGCACCTGCAACATCTCTCAAATCGTTTCTAATTAAGACAATATCAGCCGATTCTATGGCAACATCTGTTCCATTTCCTATTGCAATTCCAACGTTTGCCTGAGCTAGTGCTGGTGAATCGTTAATTCCGTCTCCAACCATTGCAACAAATTCATCTTTTTCTTGAAGTTCCTTTACTTTTTGAGATTTCTGATAAGGCAGCACTTCTGAAATCACATCATCTATTCCCACTTGTTTTGCGATAAATTTCGCAGTTTTTTCGTTATCTCCAGTTAGCATTATTGTCTTGATTCCCATTTTTTTCAGTTTTTCTATAGCTTCCTTACTTGTTTCCTTGATAACATCTGCAACTGCAACAAGTCCCGCCAATTCGTTATCAATTGAAATATACATTGGTGTTTTTCCTTCATTCGACAGAATATCATAATCTTTTTGAGAAATTTCCACATTAATTTTTCGATTTTCCATAAGTTTTCTATTTCCAATTTGCACTTCCTTGCCTTCAAATGTTGCACGAATACCGTAACCTGGCATCGCCCTAAATTTTTCATACGGCTTAATTTCAATATTTTTCTCTTTTGCTTCATTTACGATTGCTTCTGCCAATGGATGCTCTGAATCATTTTCTACACTTGCAGCAATTTTTAACAATTCATTCTCGTTATAATTTCCATAAGCAATCAAATCAGTCAGTACAGGCTTTCCTTTCGTAATCGTACCAGTCTTGTCAAACACAACTGTTTTAATTTTATGTGCTGTTTCAAGGGCTTCCCCGCTTTTTATAAGAATACCGTTCTCAGCCCCTTTTCCAGTCCCAACCATTATTGATGTAGGTGTTGCAAGTCCCAATGCACACGGACACGCAATTACAAGTACAGCGATGAAAAACGACAATGCAATAACCAATCCACTACCACTCAAAAACCATGCAATCCCTGTAATTATCGCAATCCCAATAACAATCGGTACAAAATATGCCGCCACAATGTCAGCCATTCGAGAAATCGGAGCCTTTGAACCCTGTGCCTCCTCAACCAGCTTTATAATTTGCGACAAAACTGTATTTTTACCAATTTCAGTCGCCTCAAATCTAATACTTCCATTTTTATTAATACTTCCTCCAACAACCTTGTCCCCAACTTTTTTGCTTACCGGCAAACTTTCTCCTGTCAACATTGACTCATCAACAGAAGTCGCCCCTTCCACAATCCTTCCATCCACCGCAATTTTTTCTCCCGGCTTCACAATAACAATATCTCCAACTTTCAAGTTTTCAATCAGAACTTCCTTTTCCGCTCCATTTTCAATAATTTTAGCCTTTTTAGGCTGAAGTCCGATAAGTTTTTTTATTGCCGATGAAGTTTGCCCTTTTGTTTTTGCCTCCAGTAGTTTCCCAAATAAAATTAACGTAATAATTGTACCAGCCGATTCATAATATAAATCCATATGTGCTTCAGGATCTACAGTTACAATTCTAAAAGTGGCGTAAATTCCATAGAGTACCGCCGCTGTTGCCCCAATAGCAATTAACGAATCCATTGTTGGAGATTTTCTTACTAAATTTTTAAATCCATGTGAAAAAAAATCTCTTCCAGCATAAATAATAGGCAAAGTCAATACAAACTGTGCCAATGCAAAATTCAAAGCATTTACTTTAGGATTCAAAAATTCAGGAAGTGCCGCCCCAAGCATATGCCCCATCGAAATATACAAAAGTGGAACAACAAAAATAACTGCCAAAATTAATCGATTTTTCAAACTTGTTATTTTTTCCTGATAAAGTTCCATCTTTTTATCTTCCGTCATATCCTCAACCAGCCCATACCCAGCCGACTCCACTATTTCCCTAATTTTATCAAAATCATACTTCTTCTCATCATATTCAATATTCAATTTTTCAGTTGCAATATTAACTGAAGCACTAATATCCGTATTTTTATTAAGTGCCTTTTCCACAGCATTAGCACAAGCTGCACAGCTCATCCCAGTTACTGTATAGTTTTTTTCTGCCATAATCTTTTCCTCCTTCATCTAATACAATATATCTTTAAATATGCTTATGCCCATTATGTTCACAATTACACTGCCCTTCAACACAATCACACAAAACTTCTTCCACAGCCGTTTTCCTCTTTTTCTCCACAGCCTTCAAAATCAAGTCCAAGTCGCTAAAACTCAGTTCACTGTTCTCAATAACTTTCCCTATCATTTCTCCAACTTTCGTTTTACAAATTTTATCAAAAGTTCCCAATATATAACTATTAGCCACTTCTTTTTCTGTAAAATCTGTCGAATAAATATACTTGTTCCCAATTTCCCTCTTTTTCAAAATATTCTTTTCCAACAGCCGATTTAATAATGTCTTTATTGTAGCCTGCTTCCAGTTCATTTTCTCACAAAGCACCTCTGCTACAAACTTGCTTGTAACTTCACTATTTGCCCACACAACACGCATTACTTCCCATTCTGCATCGGTTATATGCTGTTTTTTATCAAGTTTACAGTTTTCTTTCATATTTTACCTCTCTTAACGTTTACGTTTGTAATCTTATATATTAATAGTTTACAATAGTAATCGTTTTTTGTCAAGTCTTTTTTGTTATAATAATTTTGCGGGTTTCACCACCCAAAAAATAAATTAAAATGTGAGAGCTTTCACTCCCACACAAAAAATTCAAATATATAAATATTATTTTAGACTTCTTTTGTTTCCGCTACCTTTTTATACCAGTAAGCACTTTTCTTCGGATAACGTTTTTGTGTTTCAAAGTCAACATAGAATAATCCATATCTTTTTTCATAGCCATTAGACCAAGAAAATACATCCATTAATGACCATAAGAAATATCCTTTTACATTCGCTCCATCTCTTATTGCATCTGAAATCACTTCCAAATGTTGTCTTATGTAATCTATTCTTGCATTGTCATATACTGTATTGTCTTCAAAAACATCTTTATAGCCTAAACCATTTTCAGTAATATAGATTTTTTTGTAATTTGGATAATCTCTTTTAACTCTTGAGATTTGATCATAAAGACCTTGCGGATAAATTATCCAGTCCCAGTCAGTTCTTGGGATACTTTCATTGGCTTTTCTTTGTCCCACGCCTTTTATTTGATATTTGGAACTTCCTTTATTTCCTGTTGCGTTGTGAATAATTTCAGTTTCACCATCATATTCAGCCATCCAGTCACTCATATAATAATTTATTCCAAGAAAATCATTCAAATCTTTTGCAGCTTTTAATATTTCGAAATCTTCTTCTCTTAAATCTAATTTCCCTCCATTGACTTTTAAAATGTGATTTACACCTTCCATTGTATCCTTTGAATATTCACCTTTAAAAGTAGCATCCAAAATAAATTTGTTATGAATGATGTCGTCCAATTCAGCTGCTCTCACATCTTTTGGATTATTTGGATCATAGGGATATTTTGTTGGCAATGCACAAACCATTCCTATTTCTCCGTGATAGCCATTTTTCTTAAATAAATTAACTGCTTTTGCGTGTGCTAAAACCATATTATGATGTGACTGAAACAATTTTTCAAAATCATATTTTATTCCTGGAGGAAATTTCCCAACAAGATATTGACCATCTCCAATTGGTCCTATTTCATTAAATGTTGTCCAATAGTTTACTTCACTAAATTCTTCAAAACAGAATTTTGCATAATTTACAAAGTGCTCTATATTTTCACGATTTAAAAAATCTCCGTTGGAGTGCAAAACCTCGGGTGTATCAAAATGATGAAGTGTTACAAATGGTTCAACATTTCTTTTTTTACATTCTGCAAACAGTTTATGGTAAAATTCCACTCCTTTAGGATTTACTTCACCATATCCATTTGGGAAAACTCTAGACCATGCAATTGAAATTCTTATTCCATTTATACCGAATTCTTCGCAAAGTTTCAAATCAACTGGATATTGATGATAAAAATCACTCGCAGGTTCTGCCGTATACCAATAGTTTTCTTCTAAAAATTTATCCCATGCAACTGGTCCCTTTCCATCAATTTTGATTGCACCTTCAGCCTGATATGCCGCTGTTGCTCCTCCAAAAATAAAATCTTCTGGTAATTTTTTTGACATAATTAAACCTCTCTTATTATTAAAATATATTAATCTTCAAATTGTGCTTGCACAAAATCTAACGCACCCTTACCATCACGAGTCAAGTTAATGTATTGAGCTCCTTCAGTTTTTGCTAATTTAATTCCTAGCTTATCAGTTTCTGCCTTCATATCTTCAAAATTTGATGCAACTTGTGGTGCAAGAATAACTAAATCAAATTCAGGAAGTATTTCACGATGTGCACCATATCCACCTGCTGCGGCTTTAACAGGAACATCATGTTCTTTTGATGCCTTATTTAAAGCATTTGCTAAAAGTCCACTTGTTCCTCCACCAGCACACAGTACAAGTACATTTGTTTCTTTTGTTATATTATTTTTAACAGCACCAGTTTTTTCAACACCAGCTTTTTCAAGAATGTTATCTGCTTTTTTAGTGTTGAAATTTGCGGCGACTTTTTCTTTTAATTCGTTATTTGTAGTTCCTAGACGTTCTTCTTCGAGAATTTGTTTATCGTATACTTTTATAAATGGATAATAAATAATAAAGTCCACAACAATTAAAAGTGCCGCTAAAATAAACGATAATACCTGAAGATTGGTTCCCAGTATTATTCCCAATGGTCCTGGAGTTGTCCATGGAAGATTAGCAGTAAAACTGTTCATTCCAAGTACATCTATAAATATTTTAAAAATCCACACATTCACTATTGGTGCAAAGATAAATGGTATAAAGAATACCGGGTTTAATACAATTGGAGCACCAAATAGAATTGGTTCATTTACACCAAAGAATGTAGGTACAGCAGAGGCACGTCCAATAGCTTTATTCCTCTTAGATTTACAAAGCCACATGAACATAAATGGTACAATTAAAGTAGCTCCAGTTCCTCCCATTGTAACTATAAACATTTGTGTTCCTGAAGTCAAAATTTTATCTGCATGCTGTCCAGCTCTCATAAGGTTTAAATTTGCATCTATATTAGCATAAGTAACAACTGCAATAGCAGGTTCTACAATTGAAGGCCCATGAATTCCGACAAACCAGAAGAAAGCATAAGCTCCAAATATAATAGTAATTCCTACATATCCATCAGCTGCTGAAAATAACGGTCCAAAAAGTTTACCTACTGCTTCTGCAACTCCTGTTCCAATAAAGTGACGCACAAGAATCTCAAGAACATAAAGCAACACTATTGATAAAGTAAACGGTATTACATCTTTAAAAACTTGTGAAATATTAGGCGGAACCTCTGATGGCATTTTTATAGTTACTTCATTCTTTACACAGAATTTATAAATTGTTACAGTTATAAATGCTGCTAAAAATGCAGTTAAAAGTCCTTTTGTACCTAAGAATCCAGTTGAAATTCCATCTTTAGTTGGATCTGCCGCTAATAACAGCAATCCAACCATTGAGGCTAACAGTGTAGAAAGATAATTAATCTGATTAGTTGCTGGCATAGAACGATTTACAGAATCTGTTAATGATTTAGCTGTTGTTCCTGCTACTAAAAATGCTAAGATTCCCATAGAGTAACTGTATGGTTTCATTAATAAAGCTTCTATATTTTTTGGCCAAAAAAATCCAAAAGCATTTGGAACATAAGCAATTAAGATAAAAATACTAGAAAATAGTATAACTGGCATACCAGCTATAAAACCATCACGAATTGCTCTTAAATATATATTCCGAGATAATTTTTCAAAAAAAGGCTTTCCTTTTTCTATAAATTCAATCAGTTTTTTCATTTACTTTGCTCCTCTTTTATATAATTCTATTAAATGTTTCATTAATTCTTTCAATAATATTGTTGTCATCAAATGATCTTGTCCATGAATCATAATAAAACTCATTTCTAAATCTTCTCCAGCCGCTTCTTTAGCTAAAATATCTGTTTGTGAATTATGAGCACCAACCAGACATTCCTCAGCCTCTTTTACTAAATTTTCCGCTTCTTCGAACTCTCCATTTTGTGCTTTATTTAACGCAATCATCAATTTAGATCTTGCATCTCCTGCATAAGCTACTATTTCAAATCCAATCATTGTAACATCTTCTTTAGTCATAATTCTCTCCCTTTTTACATAATATTTTTATTTTTCTAACTATATTTTTTTAATTCTTACTTTTGTTTTTTTATTTTCGATTTTTCTAAAATCTTATTTTTCCTTCCAAGATGTTGCTGTTTTTTCAACTACTTCATTTAGTTCTTCAATATTCTTTCTTCCCACAGTGTCCAGCCATTCCACAGTCGCCTTTTCGCCTTCCTTAGCAAACACTTCCACACCATTTGCCCAAGTCGCTCTTCCACACAATACTCCATTAAATTTAGCACCTGAATCATGAGCAAACTTTAATGTATCTTGGAAAAGTTTCGCACTTACTCCAGCACTTAGATAAATGTATGGCAATGATGTTGCTTCTTCCTGAAGTTTAAAGTAATTTGCAGCCTCCTCTTTTGTGTAAACAGTTTCTCCATCGCTAAACCCTTCTACAAATTTCATATTTACAGGAACTTCTACTTTTAAAACATCAACATTGTATCTCGGATCTGAAAATACTTTCATTGCTTCAATAACTTTTCTTGGTTTTACTTTTGCATATTCCGCTGTGCTGTTGTCATCAATTTTACAATCGTAACTTAAAATTTCCAAAAAGAAAGGTATGTCTTCTGCGACACATTCAGCTCCTACTCTTTCCATATATGCTTTTTTCTGAATATTAATTTCTTCACTTTCATCTACATCATAATACAATAAAAATTTTACTGCATCTGCCCCTTCTTCTTTTAGTCTTTTAGCCGACCATTCAACAAGGCAGTCTGGCAATCTTCCAACTGCATTTGCATCATATCCTGTCTTTTCATAAGCTAATAATAATCCAGCATCTTTATCTCTAGCTTTTGCCGCATCCAGTCCGTATTCAGGATCTAGTAAAATTGAAGAAGAATATTTTGTTAAATGTTTTGAAACTAATACTTTAAACTCCTTTATTTGTTCAGCTGTTGCTTCAGATTCTTGATGTTTATTTAACATCTTTTTCAAAGCTCCTCTTTGGTCAATTGCTAACGCTGATATAAATCCATTTTTATCACTTAAATTTTCTAAATATTTTCTTTTTTGTTCAGTTAATTTCATTATTTATTCCTCCTTATAAATTTCGTTTAATATTCAACTATCTCAATTTTGCTAAATAATTTTTCATAATTTTCCAAATTTACAAATCCTGTCAATTTTTCCATCGCATTTAACATTCCTAGCGTATTAGCCTTCTTCAATAAATTTTCGTCACTTGCATTTTCATAAATTGCCGATGTAATTCCAGCCACTGTAGAATCGCCAGAACCTACAGGATTTACAACTTCTATTTTTGGAACATTAACTTTGTAAAATTTATCATTATGCTTTGCAAAAGCGCCATCTGCTCCCAGCGAAACAATAATCCACTCAATTCCATCAAATAATTTATTTTTCAAAGTTTCCTTTAATTCTCCAATGTCTTTTGATACTTCTTTCCCAATCAACTGCGATAATTCTTCTGTATTAGGCTTTATGATTTTTGGCTTATATTCATTTTTCAAAACTTCTACCAATGCTCTTCCCGAACAGTCAAGCACAACAGGTTTTTCATATTTATTACAAATTTCAATCATTTTTGAATAATAGTCATCTTCCAACCCATTAGGCAAACTTCCTGAAATTGAAATAATTTGAACTTCCTGTACTAGTTTTTCAAAGTATTCTAAAAATTTTTCACTTTCAGATTGACTAATTGTAGGCCCATTTTCCAAAATTTCCGTCTGATTTCCTTCATGCAGAATTGCAATACAGTTTCTAGTTTCCCCTGAAATTTCAAAAAATTTGTTTTCTATTCCCATTTCTGTTAATTTTTTCTGAATATCAATTCCCAAAGCTCCGCCGATAAGCCCCGTTGCAATAACTTTATCATCAAGCTGTTTTAGCACCCTCGTTACATTCAGCCCTTTTCCTCCTGGTGTCTTAATTGCTTTTGCTACTCTGTTTACAGTATCCAAATTAAATTTTTCCAAAGGATATGAAATGTCAACAGACGGATTCATTGTTACTGTTAAAATCATCTTAATCAGCCCCTTTAATCTTTATATTCCCCTCTGTCCCATTTTTCCAAAAATTCTGTGAAAAAATCTGTATTAGTTTGTTCTGGATTTACAGTTTCTATATGTTTAATTTTAGCAATTAATTTTTCACTTTCTTCTGTTTTTTTATATTCTGCTTTTATAAATGCTTCTATTATGTCACACATTAGCAGTTCACCTGTTATTTTTCCTCCAAAACCAATTACATTTGCATTTAAATATTCCTTGGCATAAATCGCAGTTGTCATATCTCTTACTAATGCAGAACGTATTCCTGGTACTTTATTTACAGCATTATTAATTCCAACACCTGTTCCACAGATACATACTCCCAAATCAGCTTCGCCGCTTGCCACTGCTTCTCCTACTTTTTTTCCATAAATTGGATAATGAGTACGTGTGAAATCATATGTTCCAAAATCTAAAACTTCATAACCTTTTGATTTCAAAAAATCTGACACTGCAATTTTTACATCTGTTACAATATGATCACATCCAATAGCTATTTTCATATTTTTTACCATCCTTTTTTACTCTTTTATTTTTATTTTTTCCGTAATTTCACTTTATAAATAATTTTTCATTTTTCTACCATATAATAAAGCAACCTTAAAATTAAACACAAAAATTAAAATCGCACTATTAACTCAGATAATTTATTTCCAGTTAAACAAACTAGCACATCTTATTTAGCATATCCACTCTGATCTGGTGTCTTCCACCATCATATCCAGCAGTTAAAAATCCTTTTACGATATTTTTAGCAACTTCTGTTCCTACAATTTTTGAACCTATTGCAATTATTCTTGAATTATTATGTCCTCTTGTCATATAAGCTGAACGTTCATCTGAAACTTCTGCTGCTACCATTCCTTTTATTTTAGTAGCAACCATAAAACTTCCTGCACCATACGCATCAAACACTATCCCCAAACTATCATCGTCAGCTAAGACAGTTTGAGCAACAGCATACGTTGTTTCAACAAAATCTTTATTTTCTGATTTATCAATTACATCATATCCATTTTCCAGCAAATAATTTTTAATATAATCTTTTAATTCATTACCATCCACATCAGAACCTAATATAACTTTCATTATTTTTCCTCCATTTTTTAATTCGTTTCACTACGTAGTTACAAATTTTCAAATAATATATTATTTATCTCACAATTGAAATATACCCTCAAAATACTGAAATTACAATACATCAAACTAGCTAAAAATAATCACTGTTTAGTAAACAAACTTTTTTTATCTTGATTTTATATTTATTAAAAAAATTATTTTAAGTAAACAAAGATATTTTTTTTTGACTTAAAATTTAATATTTTTTATTGTATTTTTTAAATAAAATATAAAGATATAACTATTTTTTTCAAACTCCAAAATTATTTAAATTAATTTATGAATTAAAAAATGAGGACACTTTTTGTCCCCATCAAATGCTTCCACAGCTTTCTCTTTCGATTAATTCCACAGGCAAATAAACTTTTTTCCTGTAACTTCTGTTATGCTCTAATAGTTCCACAAGTACATTTATTGTTTCTTGTGCAATAATTTTAGTATCTATTCTAAGTGTTGTTAAAGGAGGTATCATATATTGAGAAATTTTTAAATCATTAAATCCGATAATTGAAATATCGTCAAATATTTTTAAATTATGTTCTCTTATTGCTTTATAAGCACCCATTGCAATCGAATCATTTGCACAAAATATCGCAGTTGGCCTATCTTCCAGTTTTAGTATTTCCTTCATCATTTCATATCCTGATTCAGGCGAAAATTCATCTACTTTTACAAATCTTTCATCATACAATTCAAGTTCCTTCATAATTTCAATAAAATACTGCTCCCGAAAATCTACAAGATTTCTAATAATCTGATTTCTTCCCACTAATAGTCCAATTTTTTTATGTCCTAATTTCAGCAAATAATCAATTACAATTTTTACTGAATGTTTCATATCAAATTTTATATAATCAATGGAATTATCAAAATTATAAGCATCAACACAAACAATATTTTCATTTAGAGATTTCAAAAAGTCCAACTGGCTTCTTTTTATTTCTCCAATCACAATAATTGCATTGCAAACAATAAAATTCATTAAAATTTCCTCATTTTTTTCAAACATCTGCAACTCAAAAACCTTGCTTTTTATCCCCTTTTTTTTCAATGCATATTCCAAATCCAGCCGTAATGACACAAAATATGGATCTTCGCTTTCTATCTTTTCATCAAATGACTTTATAATTGAAACATTTAACTGTGCATTTTTTCTTTTTGTATTTTTTTTCTTGTAGTTTAACTTCTTAACCGCTTCCAATACTTTCTGTTTTGTTTCCCGTGTTACACCAAAATATTCATCATTATTTAAAATTCTGGAAACAGTAGCAATAGAAACTCCCGCATACTTTGCAACATCTCTGATCGTAGACATTTTTCCCCTCTCTTTGAACCTTAAAATTTACTTTTTTATACTATACATTTCTTAACTTTTCATTTGTTTTATAATATAATTTTTTAGTTTTTTAGTAAAATTTTTAATATTTTTACTAAACTTTTTTTTGAAATATAAATCTTACAATTATTATACTAAACCCATTTAAAAAATAGCAATAAAATTCTATAATAATTAATTTGATAGCCTTGTTAAAAAATATGAATTTAATTTCCTTATAAATAAAAAAATCAAGTCTAATTTTTAAGTATCCATCTTAAAGACTTTTATAATTTTATTTATAAGTAATAATAGTTTTTTATATTTTTTGTTCAATTTTTTTGTAACGTAAGGGCATCAGACGCCATGCCCTTACAACCCCGCTTACGCAAAACTTTCTTATAAAGAAAAAATAAAACTCGCTTCGTAAAACTACGCTCAGACAGTTATTTTTCCTTTAACGAAATTTTGCTTATTTAATATTTTCCAAATGTAAAAGCTTAAAATTTAAATATAATAATCTTTATAATTTAATATAGAATGTCGTGATTTTTTTGGAATGAAAACGATTGTCTGAGCGTCAGCAAGTTTCGTTTTTGTTTCAAAAAAATGCTTAGACGAGCCAGGGTTGCAAGGGAAATGGCGACTGATCTCCCTTGCTTTATAAAAAGAAAAAACACAGTAATATGAAAAAATATTTATTATCAATAAGCAGTTTTTCAAAATCTAAATAAAAATCCCTTATATGGATACTTAATGATTAAATTTAATTAAAGGATATTTTATAATTAATTTTTTTATTTTATTCTAAAATATTGCTGGAAATTTCCCAAAAATATGATAAAATAATAACATAGTAAAATAATTTTAAAAACAAATCCAAAGTTACAACCAAAATCTAGATTTACTTAATTTTTATCAGTTCAAATTGGTAATTAATCAGGTATGTTATTAAATTCTTATAAATTTTAATTAACGAAATTCATGGAACTCCAGATTTTGAATAGTATATTTAGGAGTTGATTTTAAATTTTTACTATGCAAATTAAAAATTATTTATTTTAGGAGGAAAAACAGATGAAAAAAATTATGAGAGGTGTACTGTTATTCGGTATGTTAGGAGGAATGCTTTTGTCTTGCGGAAATAAAAAAAGTAATAATTCTCAAGACGAAAAAAAAGATTCTCAAGTTAGTGAAAAGGTTTATAAAATTGGATTGTCACAGATTGTTGATCATCCGGCATTAAATGCGGCTAAACAAGGTTTTAAGGATGCTTTGGCAAAGGCTGGGATAAAGGCTGATTATGATGATAAAATTGCAAACAATGATATGAGCAATCAGACATTGATTATGCAGCAGTTTGCAGCAGATAAGAAAGATTTGGTATTTGCGGTTACGACACCGACAGCACAGGCGGCTAAAAATCAGGTTACAGGAGATATACCAGTTGTGTTTGCGTCAGTTACAGATCCAAAAAGTGCAGGGCTTGAAGGGATTCCAAATGTTACAGGGACAAGTGGAGCGGCACCAGTTAATGAAAATTTGAAATTAATGAGAGAATTATTACCAGAAGCGAAAAAAATAGGAATAATTTATAATTCATCTGAACAAAATTCAGTTTCTGAAGTAAATAATTTGAAAAAACTAGCAGGGCAATTTGGATTCACAGTAGTTGAAAAAGCTGTTACAAACGGAACGGAAATGGTTGCAGCAGCAAACTTGATAGCAAAAGATATTGATATTTATTACGCTATTCAAGATAATACAGTAGCATCATATTTTGCAGCAATACTTGATGTTTTTAACAATGCAAAAGTTCCGATTCTAGCTACAAATGACGTTTACTCAAATGCAGGAGGGCTAATTTCACAAGGAACTACTGACTACAATATCGGTTATCGTTCTGGAGAAATTGCAGCAGAAATTTTACTAAAAGGCAAAAAACCAAGTGAAATCCCAATAGAAACAGTCAAAAATCTACAAATCGAAATTAACAAACAAAACATGGAATTATTGGGAATAAAAATACCAGACAGTATTTTAAAGCAGGCTAAAATGGTAGAAACTAAAAAATAATTAAAGGATTTTATAAATTAAAGGTAATAAAAAAACTGGAGATGTTATTATTAACAATTCCAGTTTTTTTTATATTTTTTTATCCTTTTGAATTTTCATATTTCTTTCTATCATTAGCATTCAAATATTTTTTTCTAAGTCTGATAAAGTTAGGTGTAATTTCCACTAACTCATCATTTTCGATATATTCAAGTGCCAATTCTAGTGTAAATTCTTTTGGTGGTGCCAATTTCACAGCATCGTCACTTCCAGCAGCCCTCATATTTGTAAGTTTTTTACCTTTACATACATTTACGACTAAGTCATTCTCTCTTGAATGCTCTCCAACTATCATTCCTTCGTAAACTTCTATTCCAGGCCCTATAAACAGGATTCCTCTTGGCTGCAAGTTGTTTAGTGAATATCCCAAACTTGTTCCAGGTTCCATTGCGATAAGCACTCCTCTTCTTCTTCCTGTAACTTCCCCTTTGAAAGGCTCGTACTCAAAGAATGAATGATTTATAATTCCTGTTCCTCTCGTTTCTGTTAAAAATTCGTTTCTAAATCCAATTAATCCACGTGACGGTACTTTGAACTCAAGTCTTGTATATCCGTCGCTTCCTTGATTCATATTTACCATTTCACCTTTTCTAAGTCCTAATTTTTCAATTACAACTCCTACAAACTCATCAGCAACATCGATAATTGCAAGTTCGATTGGCTCTAGTTTCTGTCCATTTTCTTCTTTAAAAATAACTTCAGGTTTTGAAACTGCTACTTCGTAGCCTTCTCTTCTCATATTTTCAAGCAAAATAGATAATTGAAGTTCCCCTCTTCCTTTTACAATAAAGGCATCTGGTGAATCTGTCATTTCAAGCCTCATACTAACATTGTGATTTACTTCCTTTTGCAATCTTTCCAGAATATTTCTCGAAGTTACAAATTTTCCATCCTGCCCTGCAAATGGCGAATCATTTACCATAAATGTCATAGCAAGTGTAGGCTCATCAATGTCAATTAATGGTAATGGCTTAGGATTTTCTTTACTTGCCACAGTTTCTCCTATGTCAATTTGTTCAATTCCTGCAATTGTTACAATATCTCCAGCAAACGCTACTTCCATTTCAACTTTTTTAAGTCCGTCATATCCATAAATTCTAGTAACTTTACCATTTATCAAGTCACCATTTCTCTTAATTAATGTAATTTCCTGATTTTTTTCAATTTTTCCGTTATAAATTCTTCCAGTTCCTAATTTTCCTACATACTCATCATATTCAGTATTTGTAACAAGCATTTGCAACGGTTCATTCACATCTCCTTCTGGATCTTCCACATGCTCCATGATTTTATCATAAAGCGGTTTCATATCCTTATCCTCATCTTCCAGATCCAATTTAGCATATCCATTTTTCGCAGACGCATAAACTACTGGAAAATCAAGCTGAATATCATTTGCCCCTAAATCCACAAATAAGTCAAAAACTGAATCCACAACCGCATCAGGATCCGAATTTGGCCTATCAATCTTATTAACTACCACAATTGGACGAAGCCCATGCTCCAGTGCCTGTTTCAATACATATTTAGTCTGTGGCATAACACCCTCAAACGCGTCTACCAGAAGTAAAACTGAATCCACCATTTTCAAGATTCTCTGTACTTCTCCACCAAAATCCGCATGGCCAGGAGTATCCACAATATTTATCTTATATCCATCATAATGAAATGAAGCATTTTTAGAAAAAATCGTAATTCCTCTTTCCTTCTCCAAATCATCACTATCCATAATTCTTTCATCTACTTTTTCATGTTCTCCAAATGTCCCTGCCTGCTTTAATAAAGCATCGACAAGAGTTGTTTTCCCGTGATCTACGTGTGCAATAATTGCAATGTTTTTAATTTTATTCATTCTTTATTTTAACAAATTTTTTGTTAATTTTTCCTCCTTAAATTCTAAAATTCCCCCTAAGAGGGTGAGGAGTAGAGGTGAAATTCATGTCCTATCTATTCAAACTGTAACAAATAATTACGAACAGAATAAATATCGCAATGAAATCTACCATCTCACTACCTCCTCGTATATGATTTGTGAATCTTGCCAAAATTCACTTAAATATTATAACAAAAAAGGCTGGAAAAATCCAGCCTAATTTGTAGCATAATTTTTAAATCATATACGAATTCCCCTTAGAGGTTTTTTACGCATCTATTATAACATATTTTATAAAAATGTCAATCCCTAAAAATTTTCTAATCAATAAGTTTACCAGTTTTTTCAGATTTATCTTCAAATTTGTAATAGGTATCAACTGTATCTAATAAATAGCCATCTACACCAATTTCATCCAATTTCTTCTGATAATTCTTGACTATCTGTTTCCATTCGCTACTCCAGTATTTAACAATGAAATCTCCTTTCCAATCTGGATTTTCTTCCACTATCCAATTTGGACGTTTGCTCTTGTTGTTCCATTCTTCCTTCCAATAACTTCTGTAATCCCCAGCTTCTCCAATACTGAAATAGGCAATTACTTTACGTGTTGCTCCATTTTTCTTTCTTTTTAAAGCTGATATTTGTTCCTTTGTCATAAATTTACCGCTGTGTGATGGCTCTATTAATAACAAATCATAATCCGTTTCTTTTAAATATTCAAAAAAGGCATCTGTATCTTTAAATTTTTTGGGATCTAAAAGTACCAGAAAGTTTTTTACATCTAATAACGAGTTTATATTCCTTGAATTAAAGTTTTGAATTGGAACGTATGGCATTTCAGCTCCAAATGATGGTAATAATTCATTCACAAAATTTGTCTGAACAGATTTTTTTAATAAATCTACCTTAGCTTTTTCACCAATTCCATAATTTATCGCAAATACTGGTTTTCCAGCCTTTCTAATTGGCAACAGCCAATTTAGCAATTGTTCATTTTCCTTTTCAGGAGTTGGATTTGTCAATTTGAAACCTGCTCCATAATAGAGACTTTCCTGTGTTGTTCCATCTGTCACATTGAAAAACTCTTTGTTTAGTTCTCCTTTATAGAAATATAGTTCATTTCCATTTTGAGTAATCAGTAATTTATCGCTTGACGTATTTCTCTTGATTTCTCGAATTAATTCACGCATTCTATCCCGATAAATTTCACTTTCTGTTTCATAATTTTTTTGATTTTTAACATCTTTAGTTTTTTCAAGTTTTTTTTGTGAAAAACAGCATACGAAAAGAGTTAAAAATAATATTAGTAGTTTTGTTTTCATATTTACCTCTGTTTTATTTTATTAAAAAACATATTCCAGTCCAATTTTAGCATACCCTGTTAATTGAGACTTCTTGTATTCATATGTTCCATATTTTGTTTTCTCATATCTGAATAAAGGCCCTGCTTTTCCATAAGCTCTAAACTTATCTGTAAAATTTTGAGAATACAATAAATACATTCCTGCTGAACTTTCAATGTTTAAATTGTCTATTTTATAATTAAAATATTTTTCCGCTTTAAATGTGGCTTCGGGTGAAAAGGCAAAATATTTCCCCAGCTCATATGTCCATCGGAAAACTGTTTCATATTTTCCTCTTAAATTACCCTTGTGATTATTATAATCCATATATTCGCCTTCTATTGAGTTGCTCCACTGGAATCCATATCCCAACAGTGTGCTTGAACCAATCGAACCTAGTATTGAATAACCATTTCTTATGCTTCCATGTACCCCATTTAAAGTCAGCCCATATTCCATAAATGTTCCACCACGTCCCAAACTTGGAAAGGAGCTTGAGATTTTTTGTCCAAGATAAAACTTATAATCCCTTGTATTTTCTGTAATTTTTGTACTGTTTTCAGTATGTTTTACTCCTAATACAAAATTTGAACCAAATTCACGTTTACCTATTTTGAAGTTTTTATTTTTTCGTGAAAAATATAATTCATTATCCCAAGAATTTGAATCATTATTCGCATTTTCACGTTCTTTATACCTTTGGAACTCCCGCATAACTCTATAATTAAAATCCCAATTTCTGTTTAAACTTACGTAGCCTTCACCAAACGTATATTTATAAATATTTTTATTCTGTCTATGATCTATTTCTCCGTATGTTGAAAATTTATTTTGCTCATTGACAGGAATATAAAAATTCATTTTTTCAACTCCACGTTCCTTTTTAGCTTGATTAGTTATGAATTTTTGACTGCTTTCTATATTAAGAATATTTTCCTCTACTTGATTTACTTTAATATTACCGTCTTCATTCTGTTGCATATTTTCAGAAAACAGGTTATTTGTCATCATTAATATGAAGTTTATTACAAATAATTTGTATTTTGCTGTATAAATTTTCTTAAAAGTCTTTTCAAAACTTTTTTTATATTCTTTCATTACTTTATATTCTGGCATAATATTTAATATCCTCTCCGATAGATTCCATTCTTATCAAACCCATTTTTATCATAGCCTCCACTTCCACCACTGCTTTTTGTCCCAGATTTTTTTGTACCGGCAGTGCTGTGTCTACCTCTATTTACAGCAGGTGCTACACCAAAGTTTTTTGGCCTCTGTCCTCTTTTATATCCATATTTGTCAAGTCCTTCCCTTGTATATCCGCTTGGATCAAAGTATGTTTTTGTTTTTTCATTCAAACCGTAAAAATTCCAGCCATCCTTATCATATTCAGTTCCAGTATCTTTATTTTTTCCACCATAATCAAATCCTCTCTCGTCATATTTTGTATGAGTTTTATTATGAACCTGATTATTGTCAAAACCTCTTTCGTCATACCTAGTTTTTGTATTTTTATTAATTCCCTGAAAATCAAAATTTGCATAATCATATTTACTTTTTGTCCATACATTGTAACCTTCACGGTTAAAGCCTTGCCTATTGATTCCATCGAATGTCCAGCCAGTTTCATCATAGTAATCCTGCGTTTTTTCATTTAAGCCGTAGTAATTCCAGCCGTTTTTGTCGTATTCCCTGCCTGTATCCTTGTTTATCCCGTCATAAGTAAACCCATTTTTATCGTATTTACTATTTGTTTCCACATTAAAATGTTCATAGTTAAATCCTCTTGTATCATACTCCTTACCAGTTTCCTTATTTATTCCGTCATAATTAAATCCCCAGCTGTCATATTCACTTTTTGTTTCCACATTATACTTGTCCTTATTAAAGCCACGGCGATTTATTCCAGCAAAATTCCAACCTTCCTTATTGTAGTAGTCCTTCGTCTGTTCATTTAATCCATAATAGTTCCAGCCATTATTATCGTATTCCCTGCCTGTATCTTTGTGTATTCCCTCAAATGTAAATCCATTTTTATCATACTCGCTGTTTGTTTCTATGTTAAAATGTTTGTAATTAAATCCTCTTGTGTCAGATTCCTTACCTGTATCCTTATGTATTCCCTTATAATTAAATCCTGAATAATCATAAGGCGAATTTGTTCCAATATTCCAGTAAACTTTGTTAAATCCCCTTCTATCAGCTCCCTGTCTGTTATAGCCATTGATGTCATAACCTTCCTTATCATAGGGGCTCATTGTGTCACGGTTATTTCCAGTTACATTATTAAACCCTCTGGAATCATATGCTGCGTGAGCTTTTGCACTTCCCAGAAGAAATAATATTACGATTAAAATTACGATATATATTCGGTTGTTAAATAGTTGACTTATTTTTTTCACAAAACTGCCTCCAACTTTATAATTAAAATTCTGCCTAAACATAATTGTATAGTTTAATTTATCAAATAATTTATAAAACATATAAACACCTACTGCAAATGTTAATAACGATGACAGGAAAAATCCAAATCCAGTAAAGGACATTCCCATTTTTCCAAATACATAGGAAAATAAAATTCCCGTTGTAAACATTGATGAGGCAAGTACCATAGCCTGAAATCTCAAATCAAAATATAAAAATAACGTTATTAATATTGAAATAAATATGGAACTATACGAGCCAAACACAATCACACGAAATAAATCCAGTAAATAAGTATCCATATCAAGCTCATTAAACATTATATTTGCCAGCAATATGCACGTTATTGAAATTAAAAGCTGTAATTCCATACAATACAAAACTTCCGAAATCAAAGTCTGTTTTAACGCTTTCAAAGATTCCTTTACATCCTCATATTTTCCCACTACACACAATTTATTAAAATAATCCTTATACAATGGTAAAAATTTTGTTTCTAGAAATGTGGCAAAATAAACAAGGCTCGGGATAACAGTACAATACCCATAAAACACGGCGGCCTCGTAAACAGGGGAAACTAAAAATACATTTGCCAAAATATACGAATCTCCCACAAACCAGTTCACAAAAACATGCCCCCAAACACCAAAAATATACAAAGTACCAATTACTATAAGACTAAAATAACCTCTAAAATAAAAAAAAATTCAAACTGATTTTTTTCTTTTCCCGGAAATGCCCTCATAATATACATTGATGTCATTATAAAGTTTAAAAATATTCCAACAGTATATGAAAATAGCATCCAGAATGTCGAATCTTCCTTTATAAAAGTGACTGGATATTTCAGAAACACATATCCCAGTATTACCGATATGAAATTCCCCAGAAAGAAACAAAATAAAATAAATTTATATTTCTTTAACAAAGATATAAATATCATCGTTATCCATGAAAGCGACATTGACACAAACAAAACTACAAACGATATTTTATATCCGACAGACAAAGTTGCTTTTTTTATAAAAAACGTACTCAATAAGAAAGAAATTATTGTAACCAGTTTTATACATCCTATATACGCACTTTTTATCTTAAATATCTTTTTATTAAAAATACAGTCTGATACATAACGGGTAACCAGATATTGAAACGCATTTGTAACTATTTGGGAAAATATAAATATGTAAAATATCGTACTCATAAATAGTATCTGGTTATTTCTTGAAAGATCTATCGTTTTGGAAATTAATAGTATCAAATTCAAGGATGTTGCTGTAATGAACCAAGGCCCTATACTTACGGCTGTCGAAAATAACAATGCCTTTGCACTGCCAAACGGTGTATCTTCACTGTCGTCAAATAATTTTTTTAATTCAAATCCTATTCCAGCCATTACAACCTCTCCATTTCATCATAAATTTCTCTATATTGCTGAATAAATGCAGCTTTAGAATAATATTTCTCAACAATTTTTTTCCCATTTTTAGAAAATTCTTCCAATTTTTCTGGACTGTGATACAGCTGAACCAACGCCAATGCCAAATCTGTGTAAGATGTAGGCGGTATTATAACCCCCGCTTCTCCTATATCCGTCTTTTCCAGTAATATTTCCCTACAATTTCCAACATCTGTCGAAATAAAAGGTACTCCTGAAGCAAGCCCCTCCAATATACTAAGTGGCTGTCCTTCAGAAATGGAAGTAAGCAACAATAAATCCAGAAACGAATAATATTCCATAACATTCGCACGCCCTGTAAATATCACTTTTTCTGTCAATCCCAAGTCATCTACCAATTTTATACATTCATCATAATAATCTTCATCTTCATCCGTAGGCCCTATTAGCCAAAGTTTTGCTTCCGGTATTTTTTCCGATGCAATTTTAAAGCCTTTTATCATCATTTTTACATCTTTTATTGGCACAATTCTTAAAATAGAGCCTATATTAAATCCTTCTTTTTTTTCCCTGACTATCCCGCCATATTTTTTTTCATCCACTCCGTTTGGAATAACAATTGACTTTTCGGCAGGAGCTCCATATTCTATCTGAATTTGTCTATTATATTCAAATAATGATATTATTTTATCACTATACTGATAAGCCAATTTTGATAAATAATAAAAATAATCTATCCAAATTTGTTTAAAATCATTATCTATCCAAGTTGCTCCCAATATCTCCTCTTCCCTTTCACGTGGATAAATTCCATGTTCCGTAAGTACAAATTTCCCTTTTTTTTGATGAGCGATAACTGCTCCCAAAAATCCAGAATATCCTGTCGCCACACTATGATAAATATTAGCCTTTGGAATATCCCCCTGAGCTATATTTAACAAATTAAATATTATATTTCTATAAGTCCAGTAAAATGTGCTAAAATTACCATCTGAATAATTTTTATTGTAAAATTGAAGTAATGTATTCCAGTATTCATTACTCAAAATCACTTCCAGTGGTTTTCCAAATTTCTTTTGAAACAAATCTTCTACTTCCGATAGTTTTGTTTCAATATTTTCAGAACCAAAATTCAAAAGTTTATCTATACTTTTTCTTTTTTGCTTACTAAAAGTCTGATTACTCTTCATGACATTATATAGTGAAAATGCTGGAGATGCATCCAGACATATATTTTTCACTTCAATAACATTTTTAGGCAACTTATACTTTAATTTTGCGAACTCCTTGCTTGGAATTATACACAACACCTTAAAAAAATGTTGAGGATTTGATAAAATCAGCTCGTGCACCCACGATGAAACTCCGCCAACAATATATGGATATGCCCCCTCACAAATAAAACATATTACAGCCATTTCCTTCTCTTTTCCTTATTTTATCAGTTTAATTTTAAAAAATTGGGATATTATAACAAAATCTCCTCTAGAAAAACTGGTTTTTCGATTTGACTATTTCCCATTTTCTCATATTTCCTATACTCATTTATTAATTCTTCAAATCTATTTTGTCTATATAAAAATTTCAAATATTTTGTTATTATTTCTGATTCTGAATATTTACTAATTCTATCTTTTAATAAATTTTCATAATCACTTTCGTTGCTCATATTTTCATAAAGTTCTATCAAAAAAAACTCCCTTTCCTTTTCACTGATCTGCAAGTTTTTTAGTATTTCTAATGTCTTATTCTGATAAAAATTCAATATTTTTCCAAACAAAAGTCCTGAATCAACATAACTTTTATATAATTTGAATATTTTATAATCCAGTTTTTTTATTTCTTCCTTATCTGTTTCTTTTATTTTTTCTTTTTCAATGTTATTTATTTTTTCCTGTATTCCCGCATCCAGCTTATTCACTTCTGTCGCTGCATAATGGATGACTTCTGTATTTTCATCCTGCAATGCCCTTTGCAGCATTTCCACCTTTAATTTTGGATCTTTGCTTTCAAACGAAAAAAGAAACTTTTTCTTGTTGTCATTATTTGATGAAGATAATAAATCATAAGAACTCATAACATCAAACTCAGACACCATATAGTCTTTTTTCAGTTTTTGTAAAATTTCCTCAACTTCATTGTTTCCCAAAACTTCCTCTGCAATGGCTTTTTTTACCTTCCAGATGGAAAATATCTCATCCATAAAAAATAAAAATATACCAACAACAGGAAATATTATTATAAAAACATCATAATATCCTATACTTTCCTGAAAAAACCTTTTATACACAAAAATAAATATTATCGACAATGCAAGGTGCAATATCCAGAATAAACTTCTAAAGTTTAAAATATCATCATTTTTAGAAAGCATTATCAAAAGCAATATTTCTACCAAAAAAAATAAAAAACTGATTCCAATTATCGACACCTGCTTTAATGATCTCGTTCCTTCATTATTTATAACCATTTTTTCTAATCTCCTAAAAATATTGTTACATTTTCCTTATCAATATTTATCAAATAAATTTTAGTTTCTCCCGAAGTGTATATTTCCTTGAATGTACCGGAAGACATACTTTTTATTTTTTTATTTCGTATTCTTATTGTCGCTTCATAAGGTTTTCTAAAATTAATTGAACCGATACGTATTTCATTATTTACTTTTTCTGATTTTATTTTCAAGTCTTCGATATTCATATACAATTTTGTCAAATCTGAAGCCTTCATCGGTTTCAAATATGGGAAAATTTTGTTTACTTCTCCTATTGTACGTTCAAACTCAGCTTTTAACTGTTTCCATGTCTTGTCTTTTCCCCTGTCTTCAGCAATAACATCGTCTGGATGGACAAAATGTGTCCAGTAGCCATACACTGCCAAGGCATTGAATAAATTCCACATTTCATCAGTCGAATAGAAAAATCCAGAAGAAAATCTTGGCATATTATACACACCAGGAATTTCAGGATTTGCTCCTACCTCCTGTACATAGGCCCCTTCTTCCAAATATCCATAAAATACAGTAGAAATTGTCTTTAGATCTGGATAATTTTTTTTAAGTATTTTCATTCCTCTATCAGTTCCTATATTGCTCGGAGCAACATATGTATATAATTTCACTTTGGAACCGAACAGTTCTTTTACATAGCTTTTTACTTCCCTTGTACTTGCTGCGACATCACTTTCACTTCTCCATGGAATGTATCCCAACTTTTTAAAGTCAACGTACTTATTATCATCAAATACTATCGGATCATGATTATAACCATGGATTCCCATTTCTCCACCATGTAGAAATAACTCCCTACCTTCCAAAGCCAAATCCTTTAAATTCAAATCAGAAATCCTTTTCATCTTTTCCTTTTCTACAATATTATTATAATCAATAATAATAAATCCAGAATATACAAGATTATATTTCTTGGAAATATCAACCATATCCTTCCACCAGACATTTCGGTAAAAATCTCTTGTACTCATTTTGTATTCCTTCTGGATAATTTCATTATCTCCTCTTGGAATTGGTGCCGGAAAATCATCTATGTGCATAAGTTTTGTATCTAAAAATGGAGAAATATACCATTCATTCCCGTATGCAATCCATTGATTCAGCACACCTCTCATAATTTTATCCGCAAAAAACGAAACATTTGAATACAGAATCCTTCCTTGCCCTATTTTTCTTTCCCATAAAAGCGGTATATTTTCACTACTTTTTGCAAAAATTTTTACGTCATTTTCAAGTTCCAACTTGTTCATTGCAGGATGTGACACCATAATGGCACTTGGCTCATACGAATCAATTCCTGGAAATAACTTTTCAGTAAATTTTATTCCGCTGGAAGCGTCAAGTGTGCTATCACTGAAATTTTTTATCCCAGCCATCGGATTAAACGGGTTATAAGGAGTCATATTCAAAAATATAAGACTTTTACCTTCATTTACTTCCTTTGTAATAGAATCAAACATTTCCTTTGTAAATCCTATATACGTGTCAGTTGCGAATATAAAAGTGCTGTATTCCTTTGTAGGCGTTATTTCTCCAATATCTTTTAAAGTGTAGTCTATTTTTGCAAATTTGAATATTTCATATAGATTTTTTAAAATTCTTTTTGACTGTTCTGAATTCTTATTATAATATACAAGTATTTTTTGTGGATTTGTAAATGTATAAGTCGTATTTTTTGCTGGTGCCTTTTCAAAGGTGATTTCCTGCTTTATTGAAAAATAGTCCTCTTTTCTTACCATTCTGCTAAATTGCAGCAGCAATCCTATTACTAAAATTATAATAAAAAAATATCTAAATTTCATATAGTATCTCTTCTTTCAAAATATTTTTTACAATTTCCAATTGCCTCTCGTTATTCCCATTATCCCCATTTATAAGTAAAAACTTGATTTTATCATCAGTTATGGTAACATAGTCGGCATTAAGCCCATTTTTTTCCAATTCATCCAGTTTTTTCTGTAGTTCTTCAGATGAATATTTATTTTTATTATTTCCTTCCAAAATAAAATATCTCTGATTATAGTATTTCTTTCTATCCTTCACTTCATCCAGAATCTGTTCAAAATATTTTTTTGTAGTAATAAAAGTATCTTTTTCAAAAATATAAATATTATTTTTTTCATTTTCAGAAAAAATTCTTGATAACGAGTTATTTATCTCTTCCATAATTATTTTAAATAATTCAAAGTTCTCATTTTTAGAAGTTTCATAAGATAGTCTTGTTATTTCCAGTAATGCAATTATTTTTTCACCATAAAAAATCGGTGCTACAAAAACTGGCTTTTCCCCTTTCAAATCTAATGAAAATTCCAAGGTTTCACCTTTATCCAGAGTCATTAAAAATCTGTCAGCCTGTGCTTCATTCAAATCTAAAATTTTTCCCAATGAAGAATTTCCAATTTTTATTATCTGATTCAAATTTTGATTTTTAACAATATAAATGCTGGCATTTTCACAATTCATAAATTGATTAATAATATTTATTGACTTTGTAAGCACTTGCTCAACAGTTGTCAACAAATTCAGATTTTTTCGTATATTTTGAAATGAAATAACTCCTCCACGACTTGTTATAATCTGATTTTTCAAATCTCTATTTATCTTTAACAACTCTTCCTTCTTCTGTTTTTCCTCATCTAATAATTTTTCCAGCTTTTCAGCTTCCCTTTTTGCAATTTCTTCATTTTCTTTCCTGTTTGCCTGAAATTTTCCTAAAATCATTGCAATAAATAAAAACATTATAAAAAATTTATGATATTGAAATTTCAGAAAAAACAGAACCATATCGTTACCAGAAAAAATATAGGCTGTAAGATAGCCTAAAGTAGCAATAAATGCACTGGAAAATCCAGCATATATCCCATATCTTAATGAAATAATGGCCACCATTACTGCAAGAGGATGTATATTTAATGCTAAAAAGTTGTTTCGGGTAAATGGTAAGGCATAGCATACCAGTAATATCAAAATAGTGTAAGAAAGGCTTTCAATGGTACTCAAAATGATATTTTTCCTAGAAATTACCTCTATCCTGTCTGGATTTTTATCTAAAAAAATGTACCTTTTTATCTTTAAAGTTTCCTTAAAAATTTTATTAGTCATGTAATTCTCCTTTTTCAAAAAGATTATCCGTCATTCAATTTTATAAACATACTTACAACTCTCAATAAAATCAAACAAAAAAAACCAATAATCCTGTTATTAATCAACCGAAATTAATGTTATCATATATATCATAAATTGTAAAGAAAAAAATAAACCAAATCCTTAATTTTCAACATTTTTCCCAAACATTCTTTCATATTTTTTAACAAATTTTTTCAATGCTTCCTTTTCTTTTCTATCCAACTTTTTTAAAATTTTAATTTTTTCAATTCCTCTTTTCCCACTTTTAATTTTATACTTTTCAGAATCTATAAAATCCGCCACTTCCTCATTCCAAACTTCCATAAACACTTTATCCAGAACTTCTGAAAACTGAATGCACTCATCCTCATAAACATAAATTTCCTCTTTACTCTTCACTTCCACACAGCCTAAAAAATGTGTAAAAAATGCCCCGCAATCTATTCCGCTTATTTTATCAGTTTTTTGAGAAATCCTTCCATTTATATTAGGCGTATGGCCAAAATATATGTTTTTACCCCTATATTCTTCAAGCTCCACATTTTCCATAAGCCAAAACTCTTCCCTAGTCCAAAGTACAGTTTCCCTTTCCTGTTCCACTAGAGCCGTCTGTAAATCAAGCCCTGCATGCACAAATATATTTTCATTTCCTAAAATTACCAACGGACTATCTTCCAGCCATTTCACAAGCCATTCTATTTCCACCAAAAAATTCTCTTCGTGCCAGTCTTTTATACTTTTCTTTTTAAAATATTTAGAATTTCTAAAAACCGAATATTCTGTTTCATATCTAATTGGATAATCATTTTCCAAATCCTCAAGCAGCATATCCTCATGATTCCCCAAAATAAATTTCAAATTATACCCAAGTTTTATCATTTTCATGTATTTCATATAAATTTCATACGACTCTTCCCCTCTATCACAAATATCCCCCATAATCACAAGCAAATCTTCTCTTTTCAAATCAATTTTCCCAAGCATTTTCAAAAACAAGTCATACTGCCCATGAATGTCCGACATTATAAAAATTCGATTATAATCACTTTCATTTATTTTTTCTATCTTAATTTTATTTGTCTTAATTTCACTTTCCATAAAAATCACTCTTCTTTTTTATATACAAATATTTTTAAAAAACTCCAAAGCCATTCATTTCGCTAAATCTAAATAACAGATCATTCATTAATTTCTCGTTTTTTTCCGTATCATAAGGTAATGTAAATTCTCCATCCCTGTTTGTCCACAGCCTGTCATAGTAGTTTAAAATATCCTTAGAAATTTGCTGATCGTATGCTGACATGATTTTTAGCTCGTTTTCCAGATTGAAGTTTCGCATATTTCTTCTTGTAAAGTTTGTGGAACCGCCGTAAGTTATCAGGTAATCTTTTTTTAAGATGGAAAGCATTTTTACGTGGTACATTTCCTCGCCTTTGTTGTAAAACTTGACGTTTATGTCGTAATTGTGTTTTCTGGCGTATTTCATTAATTCTCCAGCTGATGCTTTGTTTGGGAAACCTGCTTTTGAATTATTCAGGATTATTTCAAATTTCACTCCACGTCTTGCCGCTTTTCTTATATCGTTGATTATTCCCCTGTCTGCAAGGAAAAATTGGGCGATAATAACCTTGTCTCCAAACTGTGTATTTTTTAATTCTTCTGAAATATCCTTAGCTGTGGCTCCGTTTGTAAAATATTGCAATTTTAGCTTGTCATTCACTGAAAATGGGATTTTGCTGAAATCCTTGTCTGGAAGTTTTCGTCTTAGACTTCCGTCTTTTTTGGTAATTTTGGCAACAGGCTTTTCACCTTCGTAAATTTCCTTGATAATTGGAGATGAAAACTTAAATGCCACATTTGAGTGTTTTGAACCTTCCGCATGCGGATTTGCTGATGTCAGCATCGCTGTATTTTCATTCATAATCAATTTTCTATGATCGGCTTTTGCATTTAACGCCCTCAAAAGGCTGCGGATTGTAATTTTGTCAGTCCCCTCATAAAATGGATTTTTTATTTTCCCACGATTTTTTGGGTTTCCAAAAGGCTGGATGAACAGACGCCATGGAGCCGAATAGACGAGCATAGGATCCCTTAATTTCGTCAAATCCACATACCCGATTTTTACACCAGCCTGCTCCAGCTTTTTATGAGTCTTATTGTCAAATGCCCCATAAAACGTATTACTTTCATCAAGTATCAAGTAAATTTCCACATTTGGATCCTTTTCCCTCTTCTCCAGTATTTTTTGTGCAAATTCCTCCGCAATTGGCAGCGGCTGCAACTTCTCCTTGACTCCTTTCCCAACGTAGTCATTAAACACAAAAATATCCATCAGGAAAAAATCCTGCGCCTTATCCAGAATATCGTAAGCCTGCTCCCAAATCTGCCTCTCATACTGCGTTTCTCCGTCCTTCTTATACGTCAGATCATAATAAAAATCCACATTGTCCGCATTATAAACCTCACTTTTCATCGTAAGCCCTTCTGAAAGTGAAGTGCACGATACCGTTCCCAGCAGTAAAAATATAAATGTTAAAATAATTTTTTTATTCACACCAGCTCTCCTTAATAAGAAATTTTAACTCTCTTGCCACAAAAAGCCACCCCAATGAGAGTAATATCTTCAATGCCCCTTTCTCTCAAGACGACATCATATTTTTTTTCAATTATCTGTTCTATCGCCTCTCTTGAAACCTTTTCAAGAGTATTTTCATCCCTTGTGACTTTAAATTCCAATATAAAAGCCCTGTTATTTTTATTCTTTGGCTCTATCATAAGATCATATCTCCCAAGTCCCGATTCCTCATTGGATTTTACGTAATAATGGTTGTCCAGATAAAACATCATTCCTAAAATTAGTCCATGATAAAAATCCTCGTTTTTAGTATCATTGTAACTTGTCGATTTTAGCAAAATATCTTGAAGATATTTTTCAAAGTAATTAAATTTGAGCTTTTTAAGAGATTTCATCGCCTTTCTAAACAAACTTTCCCCAAAATTCACATCAATGAACTTCTGTCTGAAAAATTCCCTCACTTCCCTGTTTGGCAATCTTAAAGAATAGACATTCTCATAATCTTCCCCAATTTTCTCATCAATCGTTAAATATCCGCTAAATAAAAGCAGTTCCCAAATTTCTTCCTGATCAAGCAAGACAGACAAATCCGAATTTCCATTGATATTTTCCTCAACGCTTTCGCCCATAAATAATCTTTCCAAAGTTTCCATCGTATCTGTATCTATATTTTTCAAAATATCGTTAATTAGGAAATTCCCGGAAGTATCAACCCAGTTAGGTGCTAGTTTTTTATCACGCAAAAAATTTAAAATACTCCACGGATTATAAACTTCAGAATTTCCAAACTTATAGCCATTGTACCACGACTTGACATCAGAAAGTTTGTACTCGATATTAAAATCACAGAGAGCCTTTTTAACTTCAGCTTCAGTAAATCCAAAAAAATTTGAATACTGTTCATTTAAGATAGAATAAACTTTCAGATTATTCAAGTCAGAAAATATTCCAGCCTTAATAACTCTGATAATTCCAGTCATAACCCCCATTTTTAAATACTGATTAGTTTTCAATGCTTCTCCATAAAATACTTTAAAAAATGTAACAGCATCGTTGTAATAGTGATGTTCATAAGCTGAAATCAAAGGACTGTCATACTCGTCAATTAACAAAATAACTTCCTTTTTGTAATGCCGATACAAATAAGCTGTCAAATTCCGCAAAGCATTCTTATACTCACCATCATCTTTTTTAAACCAGATTTTATTAAATTCTTTCAGCTCACTTTCATTCAAAGAAGCTCTGACAAATTCAAACTCGTTATAAAGATTACTAATTAAACTTTTCAAGTCAAACAAACATTCTTCCCAAGAGTTACTTTTAATCCCCTTCAATGAAATAAAAATTACTGGATACTGCCCTTGTTCTGAAAAATATTCCGATTTTTCAATATCCAATTCACTAAACAATTTTCTATTTTCTTCAGCATTATCAATATCAAAAAAATATTTAAGCATTGACATGTTCAAAGTTTTTCCAAACCTTCTTGGACGTGTAAACAGCTTCACTTCGGCACCGTCATCCAAAATTTCAGAAATTAATTTTGTCTTGTCAACATAATATGCACTGTTCTCCCTTAATTTCTTAAAATCATCAATACCAATAGGAATCTTTTTCATCCGCTTCCCTCCTAAAATAAACAATTTTTAACTTGTTACCGTTATTTTACCATTATTTCCATATTTATTCAATTTTAAATTATTATCTGCAAAAATAATCCCATAAATAAAAAGAAAGGCCACCCATATGGGCAGCCTCCCTCCTAAGTTTAAGCTATTTCCATTACTTCATACTTTCTTAAGTCTTTAAGTCTGTACCCCTTACTAGTACAATACTTTCAATCCTAATCCTGCATTGAAGTTATGTCCTTTTGTTTCGTATCCTGTGTTTACTGTGAAGCCTAGTCTTCCGTTATCCAATCCTAGGTTAAGGTGTGACTTGAAGTTTCCTTTCTTGTCTTCCTTGTCCCCTCTGATTGTGTAGTAGTCTGTCCA